>JAEWCJ010000286.1 GCA_023390695.1 Pseudomonadota bacterium
TTTTTGGGGTACCGTTTACTGCTGCGCGGATAGCGACGCGACAGAAGCGTGCGATCAGTCTCGTTCACAGTTTTGAGATTGCGGCGTTGAGGCGAGAGAAATCAGCACCCGGATTGTCGACAGAAAACCTTCCGGATGTCACGCCGTGTGGCCCGGATCGTTGTTCTTCGGCGTCTTCTTCTTGCGCTCCGGCGTCATCCTGAACGGAAACGGTTCTCCCGGGACGCCGCGCGGCCCGAGCCTTTCCTGCTGCACATCGTCCTCCGAGCGCAGTTCCTCCGCCGGTCCATCTTTGCGGCTATGCACGCGGCTGTCGGGCGGACGGGACATGACGACCTCCGGCTTGTTCCCCCTTTGCATCCCGGGGACCAACACCGCAGCTTGGCGATGGTTTCCGTCGAACCGCGCGAGCGCAACAGTGAGAGCCATCAGAAAATCTGGACGCCAATGGCGATACCGACCGCAAATGCAACTGCGACCGCGGCATACTCCCAATAGCGCTTCAACAGGACACGCCAGCGCGGCAATCCGATATCGTCGGGAAGCATTTTGAGCTTCCGCTCCGGATCGCCCCACTTCATGGTCCTGAAGCGGAATATGTTGTTCCTCATCCGCCCAGTGTTCTGCCGCACCATTAAGCGGCGATGAACGAAGCCAGGATCAGCCGATCCGCTTCAAATTCGCGGCATATTGCTTGGAGCGGCGCACATAGACGTCGGCACCGGCGGCGATCGCGGCCCTCGCCGCCTCGTCCAGCGGACGCACGACCCGGCCCGGCGAGCCGACGATCAGTGAATTGTCCGGATATTCCTTGCCCTCGGCGATCAGCGCATTGGCGCCGACGATGCAGTTCTTCCCGATCCTGGCGCCGTTGAGCACCACCGCATTCATGCCGATCAGGGAATTGTCGCCGATGCTGCAGCCATGCAGCACAACGTTATGGCCGATCACGCATTCGTGGCCGACGACCAGCGGAAAGCCGGGATCGGTGTGCAGGGTGCAATTGTCCTGGATCTGCGAGCGCACGCCGATCTCGATCCAGTCATTGTCACCGCGCAAGACCGCGCCGAACCAGATGCTCGCGTCCTCCAGGAGCCGCACCCGTCCGATCAGGACTGCGGTCTCGGCCACCCAGTAACGTCCCTCCGCCGGAAATTCCGGCCGCGCATCCTCGAGTTCGTAGATCGGCATTCCATCCTCCGCCAGCAAAATGGCGGCGACCATGCCACGGGAGTTTCCGGTTGACGAGAATGCCGCCGGCTCAGGCGTGGAAAATTCCAATCACCTGCAGGCCCATGATCACCACCGTGCCGGACATCAGGCTCCAGAAGCCAGAAATCACCGTCGCGATCATCGCCGGTACGAAATTGCCGCGATCCATCCGGCACCCGAACAGGGTATTGCGCATGATGATGAAGGGCGCGGCGAAAACCAGGAACGGCACTTGCGCCACCGCCGCCGGCCGCGTCCCGTCGCCGAATATGTTGAAACTGGCCGGCCGCGCCGTCAGCAATTGATAGCCGGAGGCCAGCAGTCCCGCCACGGCAAAGCCGATCAGAAGCACCAGAAGCAAACTCACGGTCTCAGGCACGCAACACACTCCCCGCACGAACCACAACCGATATGCGGCAAGCGGCGGCGGCCCCGCCAGCGTTTCGTTAAAAAAGGGTAAACGCAGCGCGTGATTTAGCAAAAAAGCTCGTATCTGCAGGGCCTTGGCCGCGTGCGATACTGCCGCTGATTCGCATTCGGCGAACCTTGGGAGACGGCCATGACCATGGTTCAGGCAGAAGGCGCGCGGCGCGGAACGCGCCGGCCGCGGCGCAACAAGCACGGCTTCCTCGCCCTGCCCATGCTGATGTTCATCGGCGGCATCATCCTGGCCGTGGCAACCGTCGCCTGGCTGCTGTGGCCGCGCTGGCCCGCGCCCAATGTCCCGGTCGACGCCCCTTCCATTCCGGTCACCATTCAGGGGCTAACCTTCAACATTCCACCCGGCGCCATCCGCGTGAAATCCAAGCGCAAGCCCGGCGCGCAGGATCGCATCGATCTCGCCTTCAAGTGGCCGGGGCTGACGCCGCCCGAGGAACGTCCGGTGCCGGTCGCCTCCTCATCGGGCATCGACCGCATCTTTCTGACCATCGCCGCCAGCGACAACACCCTGCCGCCGATCGAGCGCTTCAAGACCATCTATCCGCGCTATCTCGATCACAGTCTCCGCGCCACCGACAGCGGCCTCACCGTCCGCCCGTTCCGGGACGGCACGCCCTACCAGGGCGAAGAGATTCTGTATCAGAACGACAACCCGGAACGGTTTCTCGTCCGCTGCACGCGCGACAGCGCCAACGCCATCGGGATGTGCCTTTATCAGCGCCGCATCGGCGAGACCGACATCACCGCACGATTCCCGCGCGAATGGTTGTCGGACTGGCCGAGCGTCTTCTCCGGCATCGAGCGCCTGCTGGCGAGCTTCCGTATCAGCGGAAAATGATTGATCCGGTCAGGGCGCGTGATAGCGCGCACTCGGAGATAACGGCAGAAGCCGCATAGAACTCGCTTCCTGCCCCGCATATGCGCGCGACCGGAACGCGTGAAGGCGGATCAGTCCAGATCCGTTTCGAGGATCGCCATCTGGAAATTGTAGGACTTGTCGTCGTCCTCATCGTCGACGAACAGCACGCCGATGAATTCCTCGCCGATATACACCTCGGCGGAATCATCCTTCTTCGGACGCGGCACGACGCGGATCTGCGGGTTGTTGAAACACTTCTTCAGATAGGAATCGAGCTTCTTGATTTCGCTGACGTCCACAATCCAACTCCTGAAAAGGCGCGCGCCTTACGCGCGCCGGATGAATCTCTGGCAGATCAATCGCCGATATTGAACATCATGTCCATGCTGCGCGAAGGCTCCGAGCAGCCGGCGGTGCCGACCACCCGGGCGGGCACGCCCGCGACCGTGACATTGGCCGGCACCGGCTTGACCACGACCGAACCGGCGGCGACGCGCGAGCAATGTCCGACTTCGATATTGCCGAGAATCTTCGCTCCGGCGCCGATCAGGACGCCGCGGCGGATCTTGGGATGACGGTCGCCGTCTTCCTTGCCGGTTCCGCCCAGCGTCACCCCATGCAGCATCGACACGTCATCCTCGATGACGGCGGTTTCGCCGACCACGAGGCCGGTCGCATGATCGAGGAAAATGCCGCGGCCGATACGTGCCGCAGGGTTGATGTCGCACTGGAACACCGACGACGAACGGCTCTGCAAATACAGAGCGAAATCCTTGCGGCCGCGGCCATGCAGCCAGTGCGCCAGACGATGCGTCACGATGGCATGGAAGCCTTTGAAATAGAGCAGCGGCTCGATGAAGCGGTCAGCCGCCGGATCGCGATCAACGGTGGCGACGATGTCGGCGCGGAAAGCGTCGCCGATCGCCGGCGTGTCTTCCAGCGCATCTTCATAGGCCTGGCGGACCAGTTCGGCGGACACGTCGCGATGCTGCAG
>JAEWCJ010000353.1 GCA_023390695.1 Pseudomonadota bacterium
CCTGCTCGAAGGCACGCTTCGGCTTCATCGACCGCAACAAGGACTTGGTGATCGAAGCCGTCTCGGTCGAAGCCGTCGGCGGCGGTGCCAAATTCAACGAAAAGGCGGCGCGGCGCGCGGCCGCTTCGTTGCCGAAGCCGGCGAAGAAGACCAAGTTCTTCTCGCAGGGCGAATGGCATTCGGCGAATGTCTATACTCGCGACCAGCTCAAGATCGGCGCCAAGGTCAAGGGCGCGGCGATCATCATCGAGCCGCACCAGACCATCGTCGTCGAGCCCGGCTGGCAGGCCGAACTGACGCCGAAGAACCACCTCGTCCTGGCGCGCATCAAGAAGCTGAAGCGCGTCGCCGCCATCGGCACCCATGCCGATCCGATCATGCTCGAGGTATTCAACAACCTGTTCATGTCGATCGCCGAGCAGATGGGCGTGTCGCTGCAGAACACCGCCTATTCGGTGAACATCAAGGAGCGGCTCGATTTCTCCTGCGCGGTGTTCTCCGGCGACGGCGCGCTGGTGGCGAATGCGCCGCACATGCCGGTGCATCTCGGCTCGATGGACCGCTCGGTGGAAACGATCATCCGCGACAACAAGGGCCGCATCAAGCCGGGCGACGTCTATGCCATCAACGCGCCCTATAACGGCGGCACGCATCTGCCCGATATCACGGTCTGCACCCCGGTCTTCGACAAGACCAAGCGCAAGATCCTGTTCTGGGTCGCTTCGCGCGGTCACCATGCCGATGTCGGCGGCATCTCGCCCGGCTCGATGTCGCCGAATGCCACGACCATCGAGGAGGAAGGCGTCCTGTTCGATAATTTCAAGCTGGTCGATCGCGGACGTTTCCTGGAAAAGGAGCTGCATGCCGCGCTCACCGGCGCGAAATACCCGGCGCGCAATCCGACCCAGAACATCAACGACCTGAAGGCGCAGATCGCCGCCAACGAAAAGGGCGTGCAGGAGCTGCGCAAGATGGTGGCGCATTTCAGCCAGCCCGTGGTCGACGCCTATATGAAGCACGTGCAGGACAACGCCGCCGAAAGCGTGCGGCGGGTGATCGACCGCCTGCACGATTCCGAATTCAGCTACGAGATGGACCAGGGCACCGTGATCCGCGTGAAGATCACGGTCGACAAGAAGAAGCGCGAGGCCACCGTCGATTTCACCGGCACCTCGCCGCAGCAGCCGACGAATTTCAATGCGCCGGAGCCGGTGACGCGCGCCGCAGTGCTGTATGTCTTCCGCGTGATGGTGGATGACGACATCCCGATGAATGCCGGCTGCCTGCGGCCGATCAACATCGTCATTCCGAAAAAGTCGATGCTGTCGCCGGAATTTCCGGCCGCCGTGGTGGCCGGCAATGTGGAGACGTCGCAGGCGGTGACGAATTGCCTGTTCGGCGCGCTGGGCGCGCTCGCCGCCGCGCAAGGCACGATGAACAACCTGAATTTCGGCAACAGGAAATATCAGTATTACGAGACGATCTGTTCCGGCTCGCCCGCCGGTCCCGGTTTCGACGGCACCGACGCCGTGCACACGCACATGACCAATACCCGCCTCACCGATCCGGAGGTACTGGAATTCCGTTATCCGGTGCTGCTGGAGGATTTTCACATCCGCAAGGGCTCCGGCGGCAAGGGCAGATGGAAGGCCGGCGACGGCATCCGCCGCACCATCCGCTTTCTCGAGCCGATGGAATGCACCCTGCTCACCGGACATCGCCGCGTGCGTCCGTTCGGGCTCGCCGGCGGCGAAGCCGGTCAGGTCGGCGAGAATGCCGTGCGCCGCAAGGACGGCATGATCGAAACGCTGAAGGGCTGCGACTCGACCACCCTCGACGCCGGCGAAGCCATCATCATCCAGACGCCGACCGCGGGCGGCTATGGAAAGCCGGAGGGTTGAAACGCTAACCCGGCAACCAGCCGGCGCGGCGTCCAAGCGACAATGCCGCGGCAACGCCTGCGAACACGGCCACGCCGAACACCCAGCCGGATGCCGCGCCCGCCATCACGCCGGACAATAATGTGCCGACGGTGCAGCCAAGGCCCGTCATCGCACCCCAGCCGAGCAGCAGGCCACCGCTGAGACCGCGCACGACCTGTCCGGGCGTCGGCGCCGCCGGCCTGAATTGCCCGGCCGTCAACGCCGCGGCAAACGAGGCAACCACCAATGCGCCGATGAACACCCCGTTATTGGTGAGCAACGCGTCGCGCACCACCGTGATGCAGCCGCGCAAGGTATCGAGGCCTTCCAGCCGCAGCGGCGCGATTCCGAGCGCCGAGGCGGCCTCGCGTGCGCGGCTGCCGATTTCGGCGGTGACGCCGAGCGGGCCGACGCGCAGATAGGCGGCGGTGCCGAGCACGCCGATCACCGCGCCGCCGATCCAGGCCGGCCAGCGCTCAACAAAGATCTTGCGCCAGGGATCGTCATGCGGCGCCGGCGTCTCCTGCTTGCGCGAGAAACGCACCAGGACCGCAGCGACGATTGCAAGCGCCGCCAAGCTGACGATCAGCGCACCCGCATAGCCGAGCCAGCGCGGCAGCCACACGATCAACCCGCCGGAGACGATCGAAAGATAGAGCGCGTTCCAGGTCAGGAAACCGAGAATGAATCCGGCCGCCGTGCCGATCAGCGCAAACGGCGCCGTCGGCGAGCCCTCACCCAGACGGTAGAGATGCGCACTGACGCAGGAGCCCGAAATCGCCATGCCGGCGCCGAAGGCAAGCCCTGCGATCACAAGCGCAATGCTGACCGGGCCGATGAAGGCATCGGGGGGCAGCCGCCCGGTCGAAGCATCCGGCAGCCACGCGCCGAACACGACCGTGTAACCGACAATGCCGACCGCGAGCGCGACGATGATGCCGAGCAGGCCGCGCGGATCGCCATCGTCGAACCAGTCGCGGAAATTGCAGAAAAAGCAGAAACGCGAACGCTGCAGCACAAAGCCGAAGACTGCGCCGAACACGACAGACAGCGACAGGGGCACCTGCCCCTGCGCGTGCAGCACATAGGCCGCAGCGCCGAGTGCGATCAGCAGAAGCGCCGAAACTGCAAACCGCCAGTGAAACGGCGAGGATGCAAAAGACGCCGGACTTTCGCCCGGCGCCTGTTTGACATGGGACGCGCCGTCGAGACGCGTCCCGTTCTCGTTGGAAATAGACGTCACCGCTTACTTGCCGCCCCAGACGGTCCCTGCGAGATTGACGACCGGCAGACCGACCGTGTTGCCGTACTCGGTCCACGAGCCGTCATAGTTGCGGACATCATAGCCGAGAATCTGCGACAGCACGAACCAGGTGTGGCTGGAACGCTCGCCGATGCGGCAGTACGCCACTACGTCGTCGCCCGCGGCGAGGCCGGCGTCGTCGAGGTAGATGGCGTCCAGTTCCGTGCGGCTGCGGAACGTGCCGTCCTCGGCGGCGGCCCGGGCCCACGGAACCGAAGCGGCGGTGGGGATGTGGCCGCCGCGCAGGGCGCCCTCTTCCGGGTACGCCGGCATGTGGGTGCGCTGGCCGGTGTATTCCTCCGGCGAGCGGACGTCGATCAGCGGCTTGCCCAGGTGGGCCAGCACGTCCTCCTTGAACGCGCGGATGGGTGCGTCCTCCCGCTCCACCACCGGGTAGTTGCCGTGCGCGGGGGCAGGCTTGTCCTTGGTC
>JAEWCJ010000390.1 GCA_023390695.1 Pseudomonadota bacterium
GCCTTCCTGCTGGTGCCGATGCTGATCTATTTCCTGCGCGTTCCCACCGCGACCGTGATCGGCACCTCGACGGTGCTGACGCTCGTCACGATGGGCTCGGCCACCATCATGCATGCCACCACCAACCATCTGGTGGACGCGATGCTGGCGCTGATCCTGATGGTGGGCGGCGTCACCGGCGCGCAATTCGGCGCGCGCGCCGGCCTGCTGATGAAACCGGAGCGCCTGCGCCTGTTGCTGGGCCTGCTGGTGCTGAGCGTTGGCCTGCGCTTTGCCGTCGATTTGCTGGTGGAGCCGAGCGAGCTGTTCTCGCTCCGCGTCGTGAGCGGCGGCGGCACATGAGAATCCTCCCCGCCCTCGCGATCGCTGCTATCGTCCTGACCGGCGGATCCGGCACCGCCGTCGCCGAGCGGCTGATCTCGTCATTGAGCAGCCATCAGGTGCTGGTCTCGTCCAGTTTTGCCGGCGCGGAATTGGTGCTGTTCGGCTCGGTCGAGCGCGACGGCGCGACGGTTCCCCGCCGTACCGGCTACAACATCGTGGTGACGGTCGCCGGCCCCCGGCAAACGCTGGTCACGCGGCGGAAGGACCGGATCTTCGGAATCTGGGCCAATGCGCAATCGCGCACCTTCGTTGCAACCCCGTCCTATCTTGCGGTGCTGAGCAACAAGCCGCTCGACGACATCGCCAGCCTCAGCCTGCAGCAGCGGCTGGACATCGGCATGGACAATGTCCCGCTGCCGGAAACATCGTCGATGCAGCCGACCGACCTGCTGTTTCGCGACGCGCTGATCCGCCTGAAGAAGAGCCGGGGTCAGTATGTCGAGGATACCAGCGCCGTCACCTTCCTGACGCCCAATCTGTTTCGCGCCAGCATCCGGCTGCCGGCCGAGGCGCCGGTCGGGAATTACGATGTCGAGATCAAGCTGTTTGCGGACGGAACGAACATCGCGCGCACGTCCTCTGCGCTGGAAGTCGTCAAGGTCGGCGTCGAGCAATTCGTGGCAAGCGCCGCACGCGACTACGGCTTCCTGTACGGGCTGTGCACCACGCTGATGGCGCTCTTCACCGGCTGGCTCGCCTCGATCGTGTTCCGGCGCGACTAGGGCGTTTTCCAGCGAAGCGGGCGCCGGTTCACTGAAAAACGCGCCCCATCGAAAAGCGAATCATTCCGGCAGGCAGCGCAGCGCCGGCACGGCGTAGAGACGCGTAGCGCCCAGCATATGAGCGACGAATTCGGCCCCCTCGAAAACCGCATGAAAAGCGCGGTTGCGGATGTTCAGGCCGCCGGTGAAGGCGCCGAAAGCGGGCATCACCATGCGGCGACCATTGTTGGCAAAGCATTTGCGGCTGACCGTGCGGCCGCGCGCAGAGACCCGCGCCAGCGGATGCAGATGCCCGGCGATTTCGGCATCGTCTCCGGCCGCCGACGGCTCATGCCGGAAAGCGATCTCGCCGACCTGGACCTGATCGCAGAAACTTCCGCCAATGCCGACCGCAGGATCCGGATCGTGATTGCCCGCGATCCAGATCCAGTCCCGGCCGCGCTGCAATCCGCACAATGCCGACCGGTCGTGTTCGGTCAGCCGCGTCGGGCCATCGCCGTCGTGGAAACTGTCGCCGAGGCAGATGACCAGCCGCGGATCGTAGCGCACAATGACCTGCTGAAGCCGCGCCAGCGTCGCGCGGGTATCATAGGGCGGCAGAAACTGGCCGCGGCGCGCGAAACTCGATCCCTTTTCGAAATGCAGATCGGCCACGCATAGCAGCCGCTGTTCCGGCCAATAAAGCGCTCCGGACAGATCCGCATGCAAAGCGGCGCCGGCGAGTTCCACATCCTCACCGCCGGCCGGAACCGTTGTGTGGACTGCCGTTCCAGCCACCCATTGCCTCCTTCACCAGATCGCCGGCCGCTTCCGCCAAAAGTGCGTCCGACGCCTCGCCATAGACGTTTTCCCGCCCGATCTCCAGCATCACCGGCACAGCAAGCGGCGAGACCTGTTCCAGCGATTTATGGACGATTCGCCCCTTGATGCGTGTGAGCATTTCGCCGAGCCGCTTGATATCGAGCAGGCCCGTGGCCGCGTCCTCCCAGGCGGCCCGCAGCAACAGGTGATCCGGCTGATGCTTGCGCAGCACGTCGTAGACGAGATCGGTCGAAATCGTGACCTGCCGGCGCGTCTTGTCCTGTCCGGGAAACCGCCGCTCGATCAGTCCGGCAATCACCGCGCATTGCCGGAAGCTGCGCTTCATCAGCGGCGTTTCGACGAGCCACGCTTCCAGATCATCGCCAAGCATGTCTTCCGCGAACAGAGCGTCGAGCGACAATTGCCCCTTTCTTGCCGCCTGGCCGATGTCGCCCAGTCCCCACACCGCGAGCGCATATTCGTTGGCGACAAACCCGAGCGGCCGCAGACGGGCCCGCTCAAGCCGGCGGGTCAGCAACATGCCGAGCGTCTGGTGCGCCAGACGCCCCTCGAACGGATAGCAGACGAGATAATGTTTATCCGCGCGCGGAAACGTCTCGACCAGAAGATCGTCAACGCCCGGCACCACCGACTTCCATTTCTGGATGTCGAGCCATTCGTGCACGGAATCGGGCAAGCCGCGCCATTGCCTGTCATCCGCCAGAAGCGCCCGCACCCTCGCCGCCAGATAGGTCGAGAGCGGAAATTTTCCGCCTGCGTAAGACGGCACTTTCGCGTCGGCATCGTTGCTGCGCGACACATAGACTTCGTTCTCGACCACCGCCTCGTAGCGCAGGATTTCTCCGGCGAAAACGAAGGTGTCGCCCGGACTGAGCAGTTCGACGAAATATTCCTCGACCTCGCCGAGCATGCGGCCGCCCCGCACGATCGCACCGGTTTGACCGTCTCCGCGATGGCGGGAACGCACAAGCCGCACCTTCAGCATCGGCGATTCCACGATGGTGCCGACATTCATCCGGTATTGTTGCGCGAACCGCGGATGCGTCACGCGCCAGCGGCCGGTCTTGTCCTGCCTGATCTTGGCGTAACGTTCATAGGCGCGCAGCGCATATCCGCCGGTCGCGACGAAATCGACGGCAGCGTCGAAATCCGGACGGGTCAGGGCCGCATAGGGAACGGCACTGCGGACTTCGGCGAACAGCGTATCGGCATCGAACGGTTCGCCGCAAGCCGCCCCCAGAATATGCTGCGCCAGTACATCAAGCGCGCCCGTCCGCAACGGCGGCGTATCCTGCGCGTGCTCGGCAACGGCGTCGATCGCCGCACGGCATTCCAGGACCTCGAAGCGATTGGCGGGCACCAGGACGCCGCGAGACGGCTCGTCCAGCCTGTGATTGGCACGGCCGATCCGCTGCAGCAGACGCGACGATCCCTTGGGGGCACCGACATTGATGACGAGATCGACGTCGCCCCAGTCCACGCCGAGATCCAGCGACGATGTGCAAACGACCGCCCGCAGACGCCCGCGCACCATCGCGTCCTCGACCTTGCGGCGCTGGGCGACATCGAGCGAGCCATGATGCAGGGCAATGCCCAGCCCATCGTCATTGAGATCCCACAATTCGCGAAAGATCATCTCCGCCTGGCTGCGGGTATTCACGAAGATCAGCGTGGTCTTGTGTTTCTTGATGAGCTCATAGATCGCCGGATAGGCGTGACGCGCGGTGTGGCCTGCCCAGGGAAACCCCTCGCCCGGCTCCATCATTGTGAGATGCGGCTCGGCGCCTCCCGCGGCAACGACGAGATCGGCGAAGGCCGCCGCGCCCGGCGGCTGCGGCACCAGAAAGCGGCATAGCGCCTGCGGGTCGGCGACGGTCGCCGACAGTCCGATGGTTTGCAGATCGGTGGCCAGACGGAACAACCGCGCCAGACCGAGCGACAGGAGGTCGCCTCGTTTCGAGGTCACCAGCGAGTGCAGTTCGTCGAGCACGACGCGCTTGAGCGAACCGAACAGATACGGCGCGTCGGCCGATGCCAGCAGCAACGCCAGTTGTTCCGGCGTGGTGAGCAGGATGTCGGGCGGATCGCGGCGCTGGCGGGTCCGCTTGGAGACCGGGGTGTCGCCGGTCCGGGTCTCCAGGCGGATCGGAAGCCCCATTTCGGCGACGGGCGCTTCGAGATTGCGGGCGATGTCGACCGCAAGCGCCTTGAGCGGAGAAATATAAAGGGTGTGCAGACCTCCGGACCGGCGGATTTCCTGGCCGGTGGACACCAGATTGCGCGCGGCCGCCCCTCGCTCGTGCAATTCGACAAGCGTCGGCAGAAAGCCGGCCAGGGTTTTGCCGCCGCCGGTCGGAGCGATCAGCAGCACCGACGTCCCCGCGCGGCTGCGCTTCAGCAATTCGGTCTGGTGCGCGCGCGGCTGCCACCCGCGGCCGGCAAACCAGCGATTGAATACATCGGGCAGTGCGGATGTCGGGGCAATGGTGTCGAGGGTGGTCACGGCGACAGGTTAAATCTGCGACCATGGCAAGGTCGAGGCCGCAAAGGCGGTTCCGGATGTCTCGTCAAACCCGTTTTACGACCTATGTAAGGGCGATGCGTGCGGAAGAGCTTTTGTTGCCGACACCGGCCGGCGTCTGCTGTCAGAAGGGCGGATTCTATATCGATCCGACACGGCCGGTCGATCTGGCCCTGATCACACATGCCCATTCCGATCATGCCCGTGCCGGCCACGGCGCCGTATTGGCGACGCAGGAAACGCTCGACATCATGCGGTTGCGCTACGGGCCTGATTTTGCCGGATCCACCCAGGCCATTCGCTATGGCGAATGCATCAGGCTGCGCGACGTGACCGTCACCTTTCACCCGGCCGGACATGTGCTGGGGTCGGCACAGATCGCCGTGGAGGCCGATGGTCTGCGGATCGTGGCATCGGGCGATTACAAGGACGTCTCCGATCCCACCTGCACGCCGTTTGAACTCGTGCCCTGCGATGTCTTCATCACCGAAGCCACCTTCGGACTTCCGGTCTTCCGCCACAGCGACCCCGACGCCGAGATCGCGAAGCTGCTGCACTCCGTGCGGCTGTTTCCGGAACGCGCGCATCTCGTCGGCGCCTATTCGCTCGGCAAGGCGCAGCGTGTCATCGCGCTGCTGCGGAAGGCGGGCTACGACGAGACGATCTATCTGCACGGCGCGATGGAAAGCGTGACGCGCTATTACCAGCGCCGCGGCATCGCGCTTGGCGAGCTGCAACTGGTGCGCGACAAGAAAAAAGCGGAACTGGCCGGCACCGTCACCTTCTGCCCTCCGTCAAGTCTGAAGGAGGTGTGGTCGCGGCGTTTTCCCGATCCGGTGACCTGCTATGCCTCCGGCTGGATGCGGGTCCGGGCCCGCGCGCGGCAAAGCCAGGTGGAATTGCCGCTGGTGATTTCCGATCACGCCGACTGGGACGCATTGCGCACGACCGTCAAAGCCACGGGCGCCCGCGAGATCTGGGTGACGCACGGCCAGGAAGACGCGCTCGTGCATTGGTGCCAGACCGAAGGACTGAAGGCACGGCCGCTCGATATCGTCGGCTATGGCGACGAGGACGAGACCGACGGCGTGGCCGACGCCGGGCAGGCGGGAAACCCGGCATGAACCGCTTTGCAGAGTTGCTGGACCGCCTGACCTACGAGCATGCGCGCAACAGCAAGCTGCGCCTGATGACGGATTATTTTGCGAATACGCCCGATCCAGAGCGCGGCTTTGCGCTCGCCGCTCTGACCGGCACATTGTCGTTCCGGCATGCCAAACCAAACGTGATCCGCACCTTGATCGCGGAACGCACCGATCCCGTCCTGTTCGCCTTGTCGCGCGATTTCGTCGGCGACACCGCTGAAACGGTGGCGTTGATGTGGCCGACGCCCGCGCACGCAGATCCCAACGACATACCCGGCCTCTCGAACGTCGTCACGACGCTCTCGACGCTGGGAAAAACGCAGTTGCCTGCCCAATTGGCGCGCTGGCTTGACGCGCTCGACGAGACCGGCCGCTGGGCACTGCTCAAGCTAGTGATGGG
Source organism: Pseudomonadota bacterium (assembly GCA_023390695.1). The sequence goes on from JAEWCJ010000390.1 coordinate 5,995, forward strand.
CGCATTGCGCATCGGCGTCTCGGCGCGGCTCGCAAAAACCGCGGTCGCCGCCATCGGCGACAAGGACGTCACAGACATCGAATTGATGTGGCCCAATCTTGCGCCGCCCTATTCCGAATTGTTCGCCTGGCTGGAAGGCCGCGGCGAAAAGCCGGCAACACGCGATCCCGCACCCTTCCGGCCCGCGATGCTGGCGCATGCCGTTGAAGAGACCGATTTCGGAAAACTCACAGCAGCCGATTTCATCGCCGAATGGAAATGGGACGGCATCCGGGTCCAGGCCTCCGCCGGTAAGGATGAGAAGGGCCATCACGTCGCGCGAATGTATTCGCGCACCGGCGAGGAGATTTCCCGGAGTTTTCCCGATCTGCTGGCATCGTTGCGGTTCGAAGGCTCGATCGACGGCGAGCTTCTGATCATGCGCGAGGGGCGCGTTCAGTCCTTCAACGTGCTGCAGCAGCGTTTGAACCGCAAATCGGTGACGCCCGGCCTGCTGACCGACTTTCCCGCGCATCTGCGCGCCTACGATCTGCTGACCGACGGCGGCGAGGACCTGCGCGAGATGCCGTTCGAGCAGAGGCGCCTGCGGCTGGAACGGTTCATCAGGGATCTCGAAGATCCGCGCATCGATATCTCTCCGCTCGTGCCGTTCTCGACCTGGGTGGAATTGACGGCCGCGCGCACCGATCCCGCCGCTGCCGGCGCCGGCGAGGATGCGGGCGCGGTCGAGGGCGTCATGCTCAAGCGGCGTGACGCGCCTTATGTGCCCGGCCGCCCGAAAGGACTGTGGTGGAAGTGGAAGCGGGACCCGTTCACGATCGACGCGGTGCTGATGTATGCGCAGCGCGGCAGCGGCAAGCGCTCGTCCTATTATTCCGATTATACCTTCGGCGTCTGGGTCGCCGGCGACGGCGGCGATGGCGACGCGCTGGTGCCGGTCGGCAAGGCCTATTTCGGCTTTACCGACGAGGAACTGCTGAAAATCGACCGGTATGTCCGCAAGAACACCGTGGAACGTTTCGGGCCGGTGCGGGAAGTGGTGCACGAAGGCGGGAAAGGGCTTGTTCTCGAGGTTGCTTTCGAGGGCTTGCAGCGCTCCACCCGCCACAAATCGGGCCTTGCCATGCGCTTTCCCCGCATCAGCCGGCTGCGCTGGGACAAGCCGCCGCACGAAGCCGACCGCCTGGAGACGCTGGAAAAGATGCTGGAATCCATTGAAAGGGGTCGGCTAAGTCCTTTAATAGCTGACGGCATGCGCGGCGCCCGTACCGCGGCGGATTGAGGATTGATCGATGTCCAATGAAGCTGTGAATCGTTTTTTTGGCGGCTCGCCGCTCGCAGTTATTTTCCGCCTGGTGCTGTTGTCCATCCTGATCGGATTCGTGCTGCACGCGTTCGGATTCAATCCATTCAATATTATCGAAAGCATCCGCAGCCTCCTGGAGGCATTGTGGAATATGGGCTTCGACGCCATTCACTGGCTGTGGCGCTACTTCCTTCTCGGGGCCATCATCGTCATCCCGATCTGGCTGATCGTGCGCGTCGTGAACGCGCCGCGTGGCCGCTGAGCCGCACTTCAGCTAGTGCGGCCAGGGCTGCGCCGTCACAGCCGCCGCATCGTTGCCGACCATGTCGGCAAGCGTATTCTGCCGTTCGCCTTCGATAGCCTTCAGGATTTCACGCTTGATCTCCGGCAGCATGGCCAGGCCCCGGAATACAAGACCGCTGTAAACCTGGACCACGCTGGCCCCAGCCTTGATCTTGGCCACGGCAGTTTTTCCTGAATCGATGCCGCCCACGCCGATCAAGGGAAATGCTCCTTCGACCCGCACATAGGTTTCAGCCAGCACGCGGGTTGAGAGCGCAAATAGCGGGCGCCCCGACAGACCACCCTGCTCGATGGCCTTTTCCCGCTCCTGCAGGCTGGGGGGCCGGGTGAGCGTGGTATTTCCGATGATCATGCCGTCCATTTGGCGCCGCCGGGCGATGCCGACGATGTCATCGAGATCAGCCAGCGAGACATCCGGTGCAATCTTGAGCAGCACCGGGATCGCGCCGTGGCGCTCCTGCGCGCGCTGCCGCGCTTCCACCACCCGCGCCAGGAGAGTGTCCAGGCTCTTGGCTTGCTGCAGATCGCGCAGGCCCGGGGTATTCGGTGACGACACATTCACAGTGATGTAGTTCGCGACCGGGGCGAATGTCTCGATCTGCCGCACATAGTCGGCAATGCGATCGGCCGAGTCACGGTTGGCGCCGACATTCACCCCGATGATGCCCCTGCTCTTATCCCGGCCTTTCAGTCTGGCCAGGACCGCAGCTTCGCCCTCATTGTTGAAGCCGAGGCGGTTGATGACGCCTCCATCGGCATCCAGCCGGAAAAGACGCGGCCGGGGATTTCCGGCCTGCGGACGGGGGGTCACCGTCCCGACCTCGACGAAGCCAAATCCGAGACGCAGGAGCAGATCCGGAACTTCGGCATTCTTATCGAAGCCCGGGGCCACCCCGACGGGATTGGGAAACTTCAGCCCAAAGGCCTGAATGGCAAACCTCGGATCGTCCGGCTCGGACCGGCCCAGCGGGATCAGCCGCAGGCCGCGCAGCGCCAGTTTGTGGGCATCCTCGGGATCCAGCGCCCTCAGGATCGGCCAGGCAAGACGTTCAAAAAGGCCAGTCACGGGCCAACTCCAGTTCAGAACGGAGCGGACCCTATCGATGGTCCCTGCCCCGTTCAAGGAAATGCGACCTCAAATCCACTGGACAGACTCAACGGAAGGCACTAATTCCTAGTAGGATCATAGTCATAGATGGTGCGCCCTCCCGAACCGGGGCGACAACCGGAGACCTCCTATGAGCCGCAACATGCTGACTCATGCCCAGATTTGGACCGCCATTGACCGGCTCGCCGAGCGCGCGGGCCTGTCGTCTTCGGGCCTTGCAAAAAAGGCCGGGCTGGATCCGACCACCTACAACAAATCCAAACGCATCACCCCGGATGGACGCCCGCGCTGGCCGTCCACCGAATCGGTGGCGAAGTCGCTGGCAGCGACCGGTACCAGCGTCGAGACCTTCATCACGCTGATCAGCGAAAAACCGCGACCCATGACCCAGGGCATTCCGGTCATCGGTTTCGCGGAAGCAGGCAGCGGAGGTTATTTCGACGACGGCGGCTTTCCGGTCGGCAAGGGCTGGGACGAAATCTCTTTTCCCGGCCTCAATGACGAACATGCCTACGCCCTCGAGATTTCCGGCGACTCGATGCTTCCGGCCTACCGCAGGGGTGACACCATCGTCGTCTCCCCCGCAGCACAGGTGCGCAAGGGCGACCGTGTGGTCGTCAAGACCAAGAAAGGCGAAGTGCTGGTCAAGCAGTTGATCCGCAAGACAGCAAAGCAGATCGAACTGCAGTCGCTGAATCCAGCCCATGCCGACCGCACATTGCCAATGAACGAGGTGCTCTGGGTGGCCCGCGTCGTCTGGGCGAGTCAGTAATGCCTACGGCTGATAGAGCAGCCAGGCGCCGCGTACGAGATAGACGACGCTGATTGCCAGAATGATCCAGCGCGTCCATTGCCGGAAACCGTCGTCGGTCAGGCGCTCCAGCACAAAAGGAGCCAGCGACGTGCCGATAATTGCGAGTGCAATCGCCGGGGCATGCGCCCAGAGCGGTATGACGTCTGTCGCACTCGCAAGCGATCCGAAATAGACCAGCCGCAGAAGGTGAGAGAAGGTCTGCGTGACGGCTTTGGTTGCAACGGTGGTTTTGCGATCGAGGGAGCTTTTCTGGAAGAAAATATCCAGGAATTGACCACCCACCCCGGCGACAAGCTGAACCACCGTGGTCAACAGGCCAGTGAGGAACGGCACGCCCCGCCGTTCGATATTGGGACGTGCTCCCGCCGGCAATGCTTCGATCAGAAACGGCAACATCCCAAGCGAGAGATAAACCATCGCCTTGTCGGGGACAAAGGCGATCGCCCGCATGGCAAGAAATGCCAGAACGGCACCGACGACATACAGCCAAAAAATCGGCCAGCGCACGAAGCGCCACCACAGCACGGCGCGCCAGCCATTGGCGGCGAGCTGTATGGTCGAGAACAAGACCATGCCAGCGACGACGTCGAAAAACAGCAGCAGCACGCCAAGCAGGATCAACCCGCCGGCCATGCCAAAAATGCCCGAGATGAACGAGGTGCCGACGATCGTGCCCGCGATCAGAACCAGAGACCCCAGCGTCAGCGAACCCATGCGTCTCTACGAAGTCCTTACCTCAGGCCGACCGGGCCAGCGCCCCATCGATCATGTCGACAGTGTTCTGCAGGCCATAGGCCGCAACGAAAGAGCCAAAACGCGGCCCCTTCTCCTGTCCCAGCAGCACCTGGTAGAGCATGTTGAACCACTCGAGCGACACGCCCGGCCGGCCATCCTTCGCCGCCTTCCTGTGATCAAGGAACGGCTCACGCCGGCCTATCTCGTAAACGACGTCCTGGATCGCCTCAGCGGTTGCATCCGCGGGAAGGTTCGACAGAGCATCGCGCAAATCGCCCAGCGCCTTGCGCTCGTCCGCATTCGGCTCGCGGAACTGCTTCGTCGGCGCAACGAAATCGCGATAGTAATTGATCGCGTAGCCGACCATCGCGTCGAGCTTGGGATGCGTCTGCGGCGTCACACCCGGCCGATAACGACCGATGAAGCCCCACAGGGTTTCGGCATTCTCCGCGTTCGATGACGATACCAGCGTAAGCATAAGCTGGAAGCTGAGCGGCATGTCCGCCTTGGGTGGATTGCCCGAATGGATATGCCAGACCGGATTGCTGAGCCGCTGCTTGCCGTCCTGGCGTTGATAGCCATCCAGGAACTGGAAATACTCATCGACGTTGCGCGGGATGACATCGAAATACAGACGCTTCGCCGCCTTCGGCTCGCGATACATGAACAGCGACAGCGATTCCGGGCTGGCATAGCGCAGCCATTCCTCAATGGTCAGACCATTGCCCTTCGACTTGGAGATTTTCTGGCCTTTTTCATCGAGGAAGAGTTCGTAATTGAACCCTTCCGGCGGCGTTCCGCCAATGGCGCGATTGATCTCGCCGGAGAGCTTCACCGAGTCGATCAGGTCCTTGCCGGCCATTTCGTAATCGACGCCGAGCGCGTACCAGCGCATCGCCCAGTCGGGCTTCCATTGCAGCTTGCAACGGCCACCGGTCACCGGCGTCGTGATCTTCTCCTTCGTATCCGGGTCTTCGTATGTGATCGTGCCGCTCTTGGCGTCGTGCGCGGTCACCGGCACCTGAAGTACGATTCCCG
>JAEWCJ010000094.1 GCA_023390695.1 Pseudomonadota bacterium
GGTCACCCTGGCCGATATCGTCGAACGCGACCGCGATGGTGAACTGATCGCACTCCCCAACGAATGGGATGAGGAAGAACACGGTCCCGCCCCCAGAATTCGGATCACGACATCGCGCCGCGCCAAGCCGCACGAGACTGCCGGAATCGGCGATCGCGTTCTTCTGCGTGTAGAAGCCATCGAGGATGAAGACGAAACGATCCGGCATACCGGGCGTGTCATCAAGGTTCTCGACCGCGCCCGCCATCGCGTTCTCGGCATCTTCCGCGCCAGTCCTGCTGGCGGCGGACGGCTCGTCCCTGTGGACAAGAAAGCACTCGGCCGGGAATTGTCCATCCCGCCACATGCCACCGGTGACGCCGAAGACGGCGAACTGGTCGCCGCCGACATTGCAAAGCAAGGGCGATATGGACTGCCCGTGGCGCGAATAAAGGAGCGGCTGGGCTCGCTGAAGAGCGAGCGGGCCGTCAGCCTCATCGCAATCCACGCACATGGCATTCCGCACACATTCCCTGCGGGTGTCCTCGCTGAAGCCGAAGCAGCCAAACCGGCCGACCTGTCCGGACGGGAGGATTGGCGCAGCGTTCCGCTCGTGACCATCGACCCGGTCGATGCCAAGGATCACGACGACGCCGTCTATGCAGAGCCCGACAGCGATTCCAGGAATCGCGGCGGCCATATCGTATATGTCGCCATTGCCGATGTGGCGCATTATGTGACTCCGGGCTCGGCGCTCGATCGCGAAGCCCTCGAGCGCGGCAATTCGGTGTATTTTCCGGATCGCGTCGTGCCGATGCTGCCGGAGCGGATATCGAACGACCTGTGTTCGTTGAAACCCAATGTCGACCGCGCTTCACTCGCGGTGCGCATGGTGATCGGAGCCGACGGCCGCAAACGCTCGCACACGTTCCATCGCGTTCTGATCAAGTCAGCCGCAAAGTTGCACTATCAGCAGGCGCAGGACGCGATCGACGGCAGGCCGGACGACGTGACCGGGCCGATTGCCGAGAAAATCATTGCGCCCCTCTATGCGGCCTATCGTACGGTCCTCAAAGCCCGCAATGAGCGCGCTCCGCTCGATCTCGATCTGCCCGAACGCAAGATCCTGCTCAAGCCGGACGGCACGCTTGATCGTGTGATCATCCCGGAACGCCTCGAGGCCCACAAATTGATCGAGGAGTTCATGATCCTCGCCAATGTGGCCGCGGCCGAAACACTGGAGCGCGCCGGCATCCCGCTGATCTATCGGGTGCATGATGAGCCGGGCCTGGAAAAGGTCGAGGCACTGCGCGAATTGCTGCGCACGCTGGACATTTCGTTTCCGAAAGGCAGCGTGATGCGTCCGTCCCTCTTCAATACGGTGCTGGCCCGCGTCAAAGATCAGGATGTCGAAAACCTCGTGAATGAGGTTGTGCTCCGCACGCAATCGCAGGCCGAATATGCCGCGGAGAATTACGGGCATTTCGGACTGGCCTTGCGCCGTTATGCGCATTTCACCTCGCCGATCCGGCGCTACGCGGACCTGATCGTACATCGGGCGCTGATCCGCGCCCTCAAGCTCGGGCAAGGCGCCCTGCCCGAAAGCGCCGACATCGCTTCGCTTGGCGAAATCTCAGCGCGGATTTCTGCTGCGGAACGGCGCGCCATGAAGGCCGAACGGGAGACGGTGGACCGCCTGATCGCCCATCACCTGGTGGATCGCATCGGGGCGACCTTTGAGGGACGGATTGGCGGCGTCACCCGCGCCGGCCTGTTCATTAAACTCAACGAGACCGGCGCCGACGGTTTCGTGCCTGCACGCACGATCGGCGACGACTATTTCCAATACGACGAGGCCCGCCATGCCATGATCGGCCGGCGCAGCGGCGAGATTTATCGCTTGGGCGACCACGTTACCGTCAAGCTGGTGGAGGCCGTCCCGGTTGCCGGCGCCTTGCGGTTCGAATTACTGTCCGAGGGCCGGCGGGACAGGCCAGCTCGAAAAGGCTCGGGCAAGCTGCCGCAAGGTTCCAAATACGCCTCCAAATCCAAACCCAAGCGCGAGAAGCCGCGCAAGCGGCGCTGAGGACGAAGCAATTATGGGCATCATGGTGGACGGACAATCGCGCAATGGCTGGCGCGCGCTTCTGAATGGATGGCGCGGCCGCTGCCCGGCCTGCGGCGAAGGACGCATGTTCCGTGCTTTCCTGAAGGTCTCCGATTGTTGCCCTGCTTGCCGCGAAGAATTGCATCATCATCGCGCTGACGATGCACCAGCCTATTTCGACATTGTCATTGTCGGACATGTCGTGGTGCCGCTCGCGCTGGCCGTTGAGACGGCATTTGCCCCCTCTTACTGGATTCACGCCGCGCTCTGGCTGCCCTTGACCCTGATCCTGTCGGTGGGTCTGTTGCAACCGATCAAGGGCGCCATTGTCGGCTGGCAATGGGCGAACCGCATGCACGGATTCGACACCACGTCCGCCGAATCTGTAGGCCAGCCCTCAACATGAACGACTTGGCGGAACTCCTGACCTCGGCGGAGCGCGAGCGCTCCTCGCCGAATGTCCGTCCGAAGGACGCGGCAACGCTTATCCTCGTGGATCGCAGCGGATCGACTCCAAAGGTGCTGCTCGGCAAGCGCCACCACAAACACTCCTTCATGCCGGGGAAATTCGTGTTTCCCGGCGGCCGTGTGGCTGCCGCGGATCGCCGGCTGCCGGTCGCCAGCCCCCTGGACGCGCATGCCGAGGCTTTCCTGATGCGGAGGACTATCCGCCCCAGCACTTCCAAAGCCCGGGCCATTGCGCTTGCCGCCATTCGCGAGACCTTCGAAGAGACCGGTCTTCTGGTCGGCACCAAATGCGACGCCCCGGTGCCCGCCCTGGAGGGCCCTTGGGCGGATTTCGCCAAGGCCGGCCTGTATCCCGACCTGTCGTCGCTGCATTTCATCGCCCGGGCCATTACGCCGTCCCGGCGCCCGAAACGGTTCGATACCCGCTTTTTCGCGGTCGACGCCGGCGCCATCGCCCACCGGATCGACAATGTCGTCCATGCCGATGCCGAGCTGGTGGAACTGGTCTGGTTGCCGATCTCGGAGGCCCGCAGTCTCGATATGCCGGCAATTACCGGTGTGGCCCTGAAGGAGCTGGAGGCGCGCGTCGCGGCCGGCTTCCGGCACGATCTGCCAGTACCTTTCTACCACATGCCCCGGAGCCGGTTCCTGCGCGAGCTGCTCTAGGATTTGCGGTCCCGGACGCAGCTTTCCTTGACATTCCGGCTCCGGTGGCTAGTTTCCGCGCCAACAAATCCCGAATTGAGGTTCTCAAATGGCCAAGGCCGTCACCATCAAGGTGAAGCTCGTTTCCAGCGCGGATACCGGCTTCTATTACGTCGCCAAGAAGAATTCGCGCACCATGACCGACAAGCTGGTCAAGAAGAAATACGACCCGGTCGCCAAGAAGCACGTCGAATTCCGCGAAGCCAAGATCAAGTAACACGGAACGCCTGTCCAAGGCCGACGGGCGCCGTTGCGGCGCCCGTTCTGTTTGGGGCACAGGTGTGTCGGAAGGCCGGAGCAGATCCGGCGGTAAATGAGAAGGTGGCCGGCCGGAAACGGTGACATGAGGAGGCCACTCACACCGCTTCCAGGCCGGCCGAACCCCACGGACCCAGGAGATGCGGCGGACCTGAGCATTCCGTAGGGTTATCAAAGACTTAGACAATACCGGCCGGCTAAGCACTGGACCAATATTCTGCAGTCCTGCTGCAGCATCTCGAAAAGAAGGCTACGCCGATAAGTCACCGAAATCAAAGGCCAAGCCTTTGATTATCGTGGCAACTTTTCGTCAACCTCAACAATTAGGGTTTCCGGTTAGGGTTAGCGCTCCCTCGGAACCGGCCCCCTCAGGCGGCGTCCGCGACCACCCGGTTCCGGCCATCCCGCTTTGCGCGGTAGAGCGCCTGATCCGCCCGCTTCAGCAGGCTGCCGGCGCTGTCGTCATCCCCCTCCAGGGCGGCAATCCCTATGGAGATGGTGACATCAATCGATCGGCGCCCCTGCTCGATGGAAAACGCCTCCATCGCGATGCGCCGCCGCAACCGCTCCGCAACCGTCGCAGCCACCGCCATGTCGGTCTCGGGCATGACGACCACAAATTCCTCGCCGCCATACCGGCAGGCCAAATCGATTCCGCGAATCGATTTGCGGATCCTGATGGAGAATTCCCGCAAGACATCGTCGCCGGCATCGTGACCGTACGTGTCGTTGATCGCTTTGAAATAGTCGATGTCGAGCGCGAGAATCGACAGCGCCTTGTTGCGGCCCATCGCCTGCTCGACCAGCGTGGACAGATGGCTTTCCATATAGCGACGGTTATACAGCCCCGTCAGACCGTCGGTGATGGCGGCCTCGATCGACATCTGGACATTGTCACGCAGGCGTTCCGTGTATCGCTTTCTACGAACCTGCGTTCGCACGCGCGCTAGCAATTCATTCTTGTCGATCGGTCGCGTCAGGTAATCGTTGATGCCGATCTCGAGACCGCGCATCAGCTTGGCATTCTCATCCGGCTCACACAACGCCAGGATCGGAATGTTGCGGGTACGATCGAGCGACCGCAACTGGCTGCACAAGCGCAGCCCGTCAAAATTTTGAAGCCCCAGCGACACGATGATCAATTCATAATCGCCTTCCGCCGCACGAAACAACGCTCCGTTCGGATCAGACTCGATATCGACGCTGTGCTCGGTTTCCAGCATGCGGACGACGCGGTCGAAGGAGGCACGCCGGTCGTCGACGATCAGAACGCGGCCATGCTGTCCCCGGTCGGCAACGGCCTCCCGTTCGGCACTCTCGATTCCGATCTCGCGCGACGTCAGCGCGCGCATGCGCAATTCGTCGGTCATCATCTTGAGACGCGACAGGGAGCGAACCCGCGCGATCAGAGCGACATCGGAGACTGGCTTTGTCAGAAAGTCATCGGCTCCGGCCTGCAGACCGGCAACCCGGTCAGAAGGCTGATCCAGCGCGGTGACCATAACGACCGGGATATGATGGGTCGCGGGATTGCTCTTCAGCCGGCGGCACACCTCGAAGCCGTCCATATCCGGCATCATCACATCCAGCAGAACAATATCGCATTCGGCACGATCGCAGATTGCAAGCGCTTCGCTGCCGTTGGTTGCCGTCACGACATCGAAATATTCGGCGGACAGGCGCGCTTCCAGCAATTTCACGTTTGCCGCAATATCGTCAACGACAAGAACTCGCGCGGTCATCAGGCATTACCTAAAAAATGTCGAACAGTTTCTATAAATTTCCCGACTGAGATCGGCTTCGAGAGATAGGCTTCACAGCCTCCTTCCCGTATCCGCTCCTCGTCACCCTTCATGGCGAAGGCTGTCACCGCGACGACCGGAATGGATTTCAGTTCGGAATCGTCTTTCAACCATTTCGTGACTTCAAGGCCGGATACCTCCGGCAATTGAATATCCATCAGAATCAAGTCGGGCCGATGACGGCGTGCAAGATCCATCGCCTCGATGCCGTTGCGGGTGCCGACGGTCTGATATCCGTGCGCTTCGAGCAGGTCGTGGAAGAGCTTCATGTTAAGCTCATTGTCCTCCACGATCAGGACAGTCTTAGGCATTCCCGCCCTCCTGGGCATCCCCATAAAATCCCCGGCCAGCCATGGCTGTGAACGCCGGCTCGCCCCCCAGGGCGCACGATCATGCAAAATGATATGATCTAGCGTAGGCCCGATTTGTTACGGAAACACAAACGAATTACTATGGTTAAGAAAACCTCTAAGCCCTCGCGCGATCACGCGGAACACGTCGCCGTCGCCGCCCTCAAATTCATTGCCGCCGATCCCGAGCGTCTGGGCCGGTTTTTGGCGTCGACTGGCATCGGACCCGCGGATATTCGCATCGCCGCCCAGCAACCGCTCTTTCTGGCCGGCGTCATCGGGCACATCGCAGCCGACGAGCAATTATTGCTCGCCTTTGCGGCCGAAATCGGCCTGCAGCCCGCCGAAATCGATCAGGCCCGGAAAGTCCTGGCCGGCCCGGACTGGGAACGCGACGCTCCATGACACCGGGATATTGC
>JAEWCJ010000447.1 GCA_023390695.1 Pseudomonadota bacterium
GGCGGCATCGATATCGTGGTGAACAATGCCAGCGCCATCCAGATCACGCCCGTCGAGCAAACCGAAATGCGCCGCTACGACCGGATGCAGCAGGTCAATGCGCGCGGCAGCTTCATGGTGTCGAAATTTGCGATCCCGCATCTCGCCCGCGCCGCGAACCCGCATATCCTCATGCTCTCGCCGCCGCTCGACATGCAAGAAAAGTGGTTCGCCCCGCATACCGCCTATGCGATGGCGAAATTCGGCATGAGCCTCGTCGTGCTCGGGCTTGCCGGCGAATTGCGGGGCAAGGGCATCGCGGTCAACGCGCTCTGGCCGCGCACCACCATCGCGACCAGCGCCATCCGGAACCTGCTCGGCGGCGACACCGTGATGAAGATGTCGCGCACGCCCGAGATCCTGGCCGACGCCGCCCACGCCGTTTTCCTGAAACCCGCAAAAGCCTTTACCGGGCAATTCCTGATCGACGATTCGTTTCTCGCCGCCGAAGGCGTGTGCGACTTCGAAAAATACCGCGTCGATCCCACGCAGCCGCTGGCCCCCTGCTTCTTCGTGCCCGACGCACCGCCGCCCCCGCCCGGCGTCACGCTGGAGGGTCCGCCGGACATCCGGGAGCTTCCGTCCGCGCCGGCAAAACTGTAACTGGTGGCGATCTTCTCTTTGCTCTATCCTGTTTCGGAACTGGCGGTTTCATGTCCACGCTTCTCATCACCCATCCGGCCGGCCTCGATCACGTCACCCCCTCCGGACATCCGGAACGGCCCGACCGGCTGCGCGCCGTCGAGCAGGCGCTCGAGGACGAGAAATTCGCGACGCTGGCGCGCGAGCAGGCGCCGCTTGCCCCGCTCGAGCTCGTCGCGCTGTGCCACCCCATGGATTATGTCGAACAGATCCGCGAAGTCGCGCCGCGCGAGGGCATGATCGCGCTCGACGGCGACACCTCGATGTCGCCGGGCAGTTTCGAGGCGACGCTGCGGGCGGTCGGCGGCGCGGTCATGGCGGTCGACGAAGTGGTCGCGAAGAAGGCGGCCAATGCCTTCGTCGCCATGCGCCCGCCCGGACATCATGCAGAGACGGTGCGGCCGATGGGCTTCTGCATCTTCAATCAGGCCGCCATCGCCGCACGCCACGCCCTGCGCAAGCATGGGCTCGCCCGCGCCGCCATCGTCGATTTCGACGTGCATCACGGCAACGGCTCGCAGGAGATTTTCTGGGGCGACGCCAGCGTGATGTACTGCTCCACGCATCAGATGCCGCTGTATCCGGGAACCGGCGCCAAATCCGAGCGCGGCGAGCACGACAATATCGTCAATGCGCCGCTGGCACCGGGCGACGGCGGACCCGAGTTCCGCGAGGCGATGGAGAGCGTGATCCTGCCGCGGCTCGCGAATTTCGGCCCCGACATCATCATCATTTCCGCCGGATTCGACGCCCATACCCGCGATCCCCTGGCGAGCCTCAATTTCACCGAAGAGGATTTCGCCTGGGCCACGCGCCGGATCATGGAGATTGCCGACAAGCGCGCCGATGGCCGCGTGGTGTCGGTGCTGGAGGGCGGCTATGATCTGGAAGGCCTCGCCCGCTCCGCCGCCGCCCACGTCACCGCGCTGATGCGCGGGTGAGCGGCGCGCGCTAAATTCCTCCAACGCAGAATCACACGAGTCAGAGATGTCCGAGAAGAATAACGCCGATATCCAGTCGATGCCCTTCGAGCGTGCGATCGACGAGCTTGAATCGATCATCAAGCGGCTCGAGGAAGGCAAGGTGCCGCTGGAGGAATCGGTCGCGATCTATGAACGCGGCGAGGCGCTGAAGCAGCGTTGCGAGGAATTGCTGAAGGCGGCGGAAGCGCGGGTGGAGAAGATCACGCTCGACGCCAGCGGCAAGCCGAAGGCGACGGCGCCGCTGGACGTGAAGTGACGCGCACTCGCACGTCATGGCCGGGCTTGTCCCGGCCATCTCGCTTAGGAAGGCAGTGCGTCCCAGAGCGGGATGCCCGCGTCAAGCGCGGGCATAACGAAGGAGAAATTACTTCTTCCTGTAAATGATCAGCGTCTTGAAATCGGCGACGCGCTCCACCGGCTTTTCCTTTTCCCAGACCGGCAGGATTTCCGCCGTCCGTTCCTTGCCCATCGAATTCTTGTAGAAGACGAGATGACCGCCGGACTTGGTCTTGTCGGTGAACAGGTCGAGCACCTGCCGGTCGGTCATGCCGCCATATTCAGGCGACGCGGTGTTCGGGAAGAAGAACTCGCACAGATGCACCATCGTGACGATGTCGAAATCCGGCAGCAGCTTCGCGTTGGTCAGATAGATGTCGCCGAAATAGGCGAGATAGCTTTTCGCGACGCCGGAATTCTCGGTCACCAGCTTGATATAGGCCTGGTATTCCTCGATCGAGGCGGTGATCGACATCACCGAATTGCCGGAGCCGTTGCGCGCCTGCTCGATGCCGACGACATGATGCGTGCCGGTTCCGAAGTGATAGATGGTCTTGTTCTTCAGCCCCTCGCTGGCCACCCATTCGTTGAAATGCACGTCGCAGGGACAGACGTCCTCGTGCAGATCCCACTTGTCAGTCCAGTAATTCATCTTGAGCATGGCGTTCCTCTTGCCTGATCGATGATACGTTATTCTTAGGCCGGCACGGCGGACAGACGAGGCGCGGCAGCCGCTTCCGCGCGCTGCATCTCGATCACCCGGCCATGCAGATCGCGCAGGACCTCGCGCCGGTCAATGGTCATGATGATGGTTTCCGGCAGGCGCGAAATCAGCATCCTGTAGAGATCGTGCCCGGAGGCGTCGGACAGGGTCGATACCGGCTCGTCGAACATCAGCACCGCCGGCTTGCGCAGCAACACCCGCGCAAAGGCGATCCGCTGCTGTTCGCCGCCGGAGAGCAGAACGCTCCAGTCGGCCTCCTCGTCCAGCCGCTGCGACAGATGATCGAGCCCGACCGCGGTCAGCGCCTCGCGGATGGCCACGTCCGGGACCTGCTCGGCGGGCAATGGATAGGCGATGGCCTGCCGCAGGGAGCCGAGCGGAAAATACGGCCGCTGCGGCATCGCCAGCACATCGCCGTTCTCCGGCAGATCGACCTGGCCTGCGCCGGTCGGCCACAAGCCGCGAAGCGCCCGGAACAGGCTGGATTTTCCGGAACCGGACGGCCCGGTCACCATCACACGCTCGCCCGGCATGGCCTGCAAGGCCGGAAGATCGGCAATCGACGGCCCGTTCGGCAATCTCGCATCCAGCCCTTTGACATCCAGATCGCGCTGCTGGCGCGGCGTCACGGTTATGGTGTCGACGCCGTTCGCGCGATGCGCATCGACGGCCGCCATCGCGTCCTCGAATTGCGACAGGCGGTCCATGATCGCCTTCCACTCCGCCAGTTTGCTGTAGGCGCTGATGCAGAAGGCGAAGGCACCCTCCACCCGCTGGAATGCCAGCGCCGCCTGCATCAGCGTGCCGAGGGGGATGGCGCCCACGAGATAGGCCGGACTGACGATCAGGACCGGCACGACGCTGGAGGCCTGCGCATAGCCGCCGACAAAGCCGACCAGCCGCGTCTGCCGAGCCACCAGGGCGGTCCAGTTGCGCACCAGATTGCCGAAGCGCTTGTGCAGTTCCTCACGCTCGACCGGTTCCCCTTTCATCAGCGCGACCGGCTCGGAATGGTCGGCGGCGCGCACGATGGCGAAGCGGAAGTCGGACTCATAGCGCTGCTGATTGAAATTGAGCGGGATCAGCCGCCAGCCGATCCAGTGCGCGATCAGCGTGCCGATGGCCGCGTAAACCAGGGCGGCGACGATCAGATATCCCGGAAAGGCAAGGTTGGCGCCGAACAGCGGCAACGGTGTCGTCGCCGAGATCCACCACAGAATGAAGGCGAAGGAGGCCAGCGCCACAACGCTGCCGAGCAGGCCGGTGCCGAGTTCATGCGTGCGCTGGATGAAGAGATAGACGTCGTTGGCGATGCGCAGGTGGATATTGTCGACATTGGGCGCCACGAAGCGAACGCGGTAATGGCGGCCGTCCGCCATCCAGGACGCGACGTAATTCGCGGTCAGCCAGCGCCGCCAGCGAATCTGCAGGGTCTGGCCGAAATAATACTGGCTGGCGCCGGCGACCACCGCGCCGAGCACGATCAGGCAGAAGACCAGCAATTCGTTGGTGAAGGCGGCCCAGTTGCGGGCTTCCAGGGCGTTGAAAAAGCGCGCGTTCCAGTTGGCGACCGCGACCGCCACATAGACCAGACCGAGTTCGGCGGCGACCACGGCGGCCAGCAAGCCGCGGGCTGGCCAGCGGTCCTCGGAGCGGAAATACGGCAGTGACAGGGCAAGGAAGGTACGCAGAGCCAGAACGACGCGTGTCATGATCCATTTTCCTGCCGGTCCGGCCGAGCGGCCGGTGCGGCAGTCGATCTTGCCCGCATCGGATACCTGCGCCAAGCGGCCGGATACCCAAATCACCTTAGCACGCAGGCCGTGTCCGGCTCGCCAGTTTCCACCCAGACTACTACCGGAGCCAAAATTGCGCCTTACATTACATCTGGTGTAAGCCCTCCGGACGTTGGCCCATCATCGGGCCGGCCGCCGCCAAGCCTTAGCGGAGACATGCGTGTCCAATCCGGTGACCAAAACGCCCCTGCTCGACCAGATCGAGGCGCCCGACGACCTCCGGCGCCTGCCCGAAAGCGATCTCCCGCAAGTCGCCAACGAACTGCGCACCGAAACCATCGACGCAGTGGCCGTCACCGGGGGGCATCTGGGGGCCGGTCTGGGCGTGGTCGAGCTGACCACCGCCCTGCATTATGTCTTTGACACCCCCCGCGACCGGCTGATCTGGGACGTCGGCCACCAGGCCTATCCGCACAAGATCTTGACCGGACGCCGCGAGCGCATCCGCACCCTCCGCCAGGGGGGCGGCCTGTCCGGGTTCACCAAACGGACCGAAAGCGACTACGACCCTTTTGGTGCAGCGCACTCGTCGACCTCGATCTCCGCCGGCCTCGGCATGGCGGTGGCGCGCGATCTCGCCGGCGGTTCCAATAACGTCATCTGCGTGATCGGTGACGGCGCGATGTCGGCCGGCATGGCCTATGAGGCCATGAACAATGCCGGGGCGATGAATTCGCGGCTGATCGTGATCCTGAACGACAACGACATGTCGATCGCGCCGCCCGTCGGGGCGATGTCGGCCTATCTCGCGCGGCTCCTGTCCGGCAGGACCTACCGGAACCTGCGCGAGATCGGAAAACAGCTTGTGCACCGGATGCCGAAATTCTTCGAGGAACGTGCAATGCGCGCCGAGGAATATGCACGCGGCATGATGACCGGCGGCACGCTGTGCGAGGAGCTCGGCTTCTATTATGGCGGCCCGATCGCCGGGCATAATTTCGATCATCTGCTGCCGGTGCTAAAGAATGTGCGCGACGCCAAGAGCGGGCCCATTCTCGTCCATGTCGTCACCCAGAAAGGCAAGGGCTATGGCCCGGCCGAGATTTCCGCCGACAAGTATCACGGCGTGGTCAAGTTCGATGTCGCGACCGGCGCGCAGGCTAAATCCAAATCCAATGCTCCCGCTTACACGCGGGTCTTCGCCGACGCGCTGATCAAGGAAGCGCGCAAGGACGACAAGATCGTCGCCGTGACCGCGGCCATGCCCGCCGGCACCGGCCTCGATCTGTTCGAAAAGGAATTTCCCCACCGCATGTTCGATGTCGGCATTGCCGAACAGCATGCGGTGACGTTTTCGGCGGGCCTCGCGGCCGAAGGCTACAAACCCTTCGCGGCGATCTATTCGACCTTCCTGCAGCGCGGCTACGACCAGGTCGTGCATGATGTCGCCATCCAGTCGCTGCCGGTCCGCTTTGCCATCGACCGCGCCGGCCTTGTCGGCGCCGACGGACCGACGCATGCCGGCTCTTTCGATGTCGCCTATCTCGGCTGCCTGCCCGGCTTCGTGATCATGGCGGCCGCCGACGAAGCGGAACTGACGCACATGGTCGCGACCGCGGCCGCGATCGACGACCGGCCGTCGGCGTTGCGCTATCCGCGCGGCGAAGGACTAGGCATCGAGCTTCCCGCCGAAGGGGTGCCGCTCGAGATCGGCAAGGGACGCATCCTGCGCGAAGGCAACAAGGTCGCGCTGCTGAATTTCGGCGCCAGACTCGGCGAATGTCTGAAGGCCGGCGATGCGCTGGCGGGTTTTGGTCTTTCAACCACGATCGCCGATGCCCGTTTTGCCAAGCCGCTCGACACGGACCTCGTTTTGCGGCTCGCGCGCGAGCACGAGGTGCTGGTCACGATCGAGGAAGGCGCCATCGGCGGCTTCGGCTCATACGTCATGCAGACGCTGGCGGAGCACGGGGTGTTCGACACCGGCCTGAAATTCCGCGCCATGGTGCTGCCGGATATGTTCATCGATCACGACACACCGGTGGCGATGTATGCCAAGGCGGGCCTCGACGCCAAGGGCATCGTGATGAAAGTCTTCGAGGCGCTCGGCAAAGACATGAGCGCGGAAACGGTCAGGCTCGCCTGACCGTTTGAAAGCGGGACGATCGGCGCAGCGCTCGGCCTTGCACTGCGCGATTTTCGTCCGGACCCATCGCTCTCTCGAAATATGACGCGCGAGGCGCCGCAATCCACGCGCCCCTTGAATCCGCCCGGGAACCATCGATTCCGGTGATCCATTCATCGCAATTGTGCGCTTTCCTTCCCGCCATTCCCGACTATGTTGCCGGCCCCATGACAGTACATCCCGCCTTGATCCACGCCGCGGCCGGCGCGTCTCACATCCGCCCCTCGTGGCGCGCGGACATGGGCGAAACGATCCGCCTCGCGGTGCCGATCGCGCTCACGCAGCTCGGCCAGATCGCGATGATGACGACCGACCTCGCCCTGCTCGGCCGCCTCGGCGAACGCGTAGTGGCGGCCTCGGCGCTGGCGCATACGGTTCTGTTCGCGGCGTTCGTGCTCGGCATGGGTCTGGTGTCGGCAGTAGCGCCGCTGGCGGCGCAGGCCTTCGGCAATCGCAATCCGCGCATGGTGCGCCGTGCGGTGCGCGTCGGCTTCTGGGCCTCGGTGATGCTCGGCATACCGATGAGCCTGCTGCAGCTTTACGGTGAGGAAATCCTGATCGCGCTCGGGCAGAATGCGGACTCCGCTGCACTCGCCGCGCGCTATCTGCAGGGGCTGGCCTGGAGTCTCGTTCCGGCCTGGTGGTTCATCGCCCTGCGTGGCTTCATGGGCGCGGTCAATCGTCCCGAGCCTGCGCTCTGGATCACCCTGATCGCGATTCCGGTCAACGCCCTGCTCGCTTACGCATTGATCCATGGCGCCATCGGGCTGCCGCGCCTCGATCTCCTCGGCGCCGGACTGGCCACGACCATCGTCAATCTCGGCATGTGCGCAGCCGGCATCTGGGTCGCCTATGCCTGCCGCCCGTTCAAGAAATACCGCATCCTGGGGAATTTCTGGCGCGCCGATTGGGCGCTGCTCGGCCGCCTGTTCGCGATCGGCATGCCGATCTCGATGACCTTCCTGCTGGAATACGGGTTGTTTGCGACCGCCGCGCTGATGATGGGCTGGATCAGCACCACCGCGCTCGCCGCGCATCAGATCGCGCTGACCACGGCGTCGGTCCTGTTCATGGTGCCGTTCGGCATTTCCATGGCCGCCACCGTGCGCGTCGGTCACGCCGTCGGGCGGCGCGACACCGAGGCGACGCGCATGGCCGGCTTCACGGCCATCGTCCTTGGCAGCGCCTTCATGGCGGTGATGACGGTCGTCGTCATGCTGTTGCGACACCAGATCCCGCTCGCCTTTCTCGGTACGGGCTCAACCGACGCCAGCGCCACCGCCGCGCTCGCGGCAACGCTGCTTGTGGTCGGCGCCACTTTTTTCGTTGCCGACGGGATACAGACCATCGGCGCCGGCGCATTGCGCGGCCTCAACGACACGCGCATTCCCTTGCTGTTCTCCGTCGTCTGTTTCTGGATCATCGGCTTCGGCTCGTCGTACCGCCTCGGCTTTCCCGGCGGCCTGGGCGCCACCGGAATCTGGATCGGATTGTCGGTCGGACTGGCCGCTTATGCGGCATTGCTGATCTGGCGCTTTCATGCCCTGACCAAGCGCGGATATCTTCCCGCCTTGTCGTCCGCGGACTGAGCCATGGTCGAAAGACTGACGATTGATCATGTCGGCCATCGCGGCGATGGCGTGGCGCAGACCAGCTCCGGGCCGGTCTTTGTGCCCTATACGTTGCCGGGCGACATCGTCGACGTCGAGGCGGTGCCGGGACATCCGGACCGCCGTCATCTCTTGCGCATCGAGACGCCCTCGCCCGAACGTGTTGCGCCCTTCTGCCCGCATTTCGGAATCTGCGGCGGTTGCGCGACCCAGCATTGGAATGACGCGCCCTATCGCGCATGGAAGCGCGACCTGGTGGTGCAAGCCCTCGAACATGCCGGTATTCCCGCAAATGTCGGCGAACTGATCGATGCGCATGGCGCAGGCCGCCGGCGCGCGGTGTTTCATGCCCGGCGCGGCTCAAAGGACATCGTGGAGGTCGGCTTCTCGGCCCTGCGTGCGCACAGCATTGTCGCCATCGACCGCTGTCCGGTTCTGGCGCCGGGCATGGACGGCGCCATCGGCGCGGCCTGGAAGATCGCGGACGTCCTCAAACCGCACGGCAAACCGCTCGACATCCAGATGACCGCAACAACGGGCGGTCTCGACATCGATGTGCGCGGCTCGGGCCCGCTCAATGCCGCAAGCACGGCGGCCCTTGCCGGCCTTGCGCAAAGCGGGCGCATTGCCCGCATCACGCGCCACGGCGAACTGGTGACGCAGATCGCGCCGCCGGCCGTTGCGATGGGCCGTGCGCAGGTCGTTTTGCCGCCCGGCTCGTTTCTGCAGGCAACTGCACTCGGCGAAGAGACGCTGGCGCGGCTGGTGTCCGGTCATGTCGGCAAGGCCAAAGCGATTGCCGACCTGTTCTGCGGTGTCGGCCCTTTCGCCTTGCGGCTGGCGGAACGCACGCGCATCACCGCGGCCGACAGCGACGCAGGCGCCGTTGATGCACTGCGGCGTGCGGCCGCGTCAACCTCCGGGCTCAAACCTGTCGAAGCTGTCGCGCGCGATCTCTTCCGCCGGCCGTTGGTGCCGCAGGAATTGAACAAATTCGACGCGGTGGTTTTCGATCCGCCGCGCCAGGGCGCGGAGAGGCAGGCGCAAGAGCTGGCGCACAGCAAGGTGCCGCTGGTGATCGCGGTGTCATGCAACGCGACGACCTTCGCACGCGACGCGAAACTGTTGATCGACGGCGGCTATCGCCTCGACGCAGTGACCGCCGTCGATCAGTTCAAATACACCGCGCATGTGGAAATCGTAGCGCGGTTTTCCCGCTAACGCTTGCTCCCAAAAACGGAGCCGTCAGTTTCCCCAGCGCTCCTGCCAGATCCGCTCGCCGATGGCGCACGATACCCGCGGCGCCGACGCCGCAGCGGGAATGACTCGCGCCTCCGGCACGCGGCCGGCGATCTCCAGCACCAGCTTGGTGCGGATCGCCTCCACGAATTTGTCGCGGTCGCGCACCGCCACCATGAAAGCGCCCGGCCCGCCGATCACGCAGTCCTCGTAATACTCGTCCAGCAAATCGATATCCATCGTGGTGAAGCTGGGGCGCTTCAACATGATCGGCAGCCCGTTGATGGTGATCCCCTTCGACAGAACCTCGTCGCGCGCCGTCGTGGCAAGCTGCCCGTGATTGTTGGCGCCGGCG
>JAEWCJ010000452.1 GCA_023390695.1 Pseudomonadota bacterium
ATCATGGTCTTTTCGTTGCGCGCCCGCGCAGCCGAGATGATCCAGCGAATGCCGAGTGCCTGACGGCGGGTCGAGCGAACCTCAACCGGCACCTGATAGGTGGCACCGCCGACGCGCCGCGAACGGACCTCGATCGACGGCATCACGTTGTCGAGCGCCTGCTCGAATACCTGCAGCGGGCTCGACTTGGTCTTGTTTTCAATGATGTCGAAAGCGCCATAAACGATCTGCTCGGCGGCAGACTTCTTGCCGTCGTACATGAGCACGTTCATGAACTTGGAAACGACCAGATTTCCGAACTTCGGATCCGGATTGATCTCGCGCTTGTCGGCGGAGTGACGACGGGACATGACGCGTTACCTCACTTCGGCCGTTTCGCGCCGTATTTCGAACGGCGCTGCTTGCGGTTCTTGACGCCCTGGGTGTCGAGAACGCCGCGGATAATGTGATAGCGGACACCCGGAAGGTCCTTCACGCGGCCACCGCGGATCATCACGACCGAGTGCTCCTGCAGGTTGTGCCCCTCACCCGGGATGTAGCCGATGACTTCGAACCCGTTGGTCAGACGCACCTTGGCGACCTTGCGAAGCGCCGAGTTCGGCTTCTTCGGGGTTGTCGTATAGACACGCGTGCAGACACCGCGCTTCTGCGGAGCCGCCTTCAGAGCCGGCACCGCGTTGCGGTAGGTCACCTTTTCGCGACCCTTGCGGATCAACTGGTTAATGGTCGGCATCAGATCAAGCCTTCATTGTCACGTCTGGGGCGGACGCCCCGGCCGGCGCACGTTTCCACGCGCAAAACGAAATCGCGCCACCCGCCCCGGCTTTTGCGGAATGACGCTTGCGTCCCAGAGGACCCCATCCGCCAAGGCGGCGAGGTAATGAATCCTTCATTTCTGACACTTAAGTCAGCGGCAGCGTTTGAGGATCATTCGTCGAGGCGAGGTGCCGGCCTGAAAAACCAAAAGAGAAATAATCTCAATGGCCTAGCGCGTCCGGGGATGCCGTGCCGACGAGGCGAAACTCACCGCCTGCCGAGAGTGGGCCGTATCTATCTGCGAGAATCAACCAAGTCAAGGCAGAAACAGGCCAAAACCCGGCTCTTCCGGCGAGTTTTTGGATCGGCGCCGGCATTTTTTCCCGCCAGTAGCGTGCGCCTAGGCAAACTACACGATCAGATCGCATATTTGAACGTCTCGCCTGGCCGATTCCTGTCGTAAGCCGGATTCCCGGCGACGTAAGTGGCGCGAACCACCCGGTCATCGCCCAAGGTCATCAGGACGAACAATCGCTCCAGAATGTCGCGGCAGTCATTGAGCCGGAAATCAAGCAGCGGTGTGGCCTTCAGGTCCAGAATCACCAGGTCGGCCTCGAATCCGGTCTCGATCGATCCGATCGTATCGTCGAGATAAAGCGCCTCCGCCCCGCCCCGAGTCGCCAGATAAAACGCATGCGCGGCCGAGAGCCGCGTGTCGTTCAGCGCCGCGACCTTGTAGGCCTCATTCAGGGTCTGCAATTGCGAGAAACTGGTCCCCGCCCCGATATCGGTGCCCACTCCCAGCCGCACCGGACGGTCCTTCCGCTTGGCGTCGAAGGCGCGAAACAGGCCGCTACCCAGAAACATGTTCGAGGTCGGACAATGCGCGAGCGCGGCGCCGGTGCTGTGGCAATGCGCGAAATCGTCCTCGTCCACGTGCACGGCATGACCGAAAATCGCGCGCGGCCCGCTCAGGCCGGCGCGCCGATAGACATCCAGATAGCTGCTGCTGTCCGGAAACAGCGACTGCACCCAGGCGATCTCGTCCCTCGTCTCGCACAGATGCGTCTGCAGATAGGTGCCGGGATGTTCGCGCCACAGCCGCCCGGCCGCGTTCAACTGCGCCTCGCTGCAGGAGCCGGCGAAACGCGGCGTAATCGCATAAAGCTGGCGGCCTTTGTCGTGCCACTTCGCGATCAGCGCCTTCGATTCGGCATAGCCGGTCTCGGCGGAATCCAGCAGCGGCTCCGGCGCATTGCGATCCATCAGCACCTTGCCGGCGATCATGCGCGTGTTGAAGCGCGAGGATTCCTCGAAGAATGCATCGACCGATTGCGGATGCACCGTGCAATAGACCGCCGCCGTCGTGGTCCCGGAACGCAGCAGCTCGCGCAGAAACACCTTGGCGACTTTGTCGGCGTGCGCCTTGTCGGCGAATTTCTGCTCGGTGACATAGGTGTATCTGTCCAGCCATTCGAGCAGATGCTCGCCGAACGACCCGATCATCTCCGTCTGCGGATAATGCACATGCGCGTCGATGAATCCGGGCAGAACGATCGAATCCTCGAAATGCGACACCGGCACGCCGGCCGGCAGGTTCGCCGCACCGGCATCGGCGATCGACACGATGCGGCCGTCCTCAATGAGGATCAGGGCGTCGGGAAAATAGCTGTAGGATCTCTCGGGATCGGTCAGGAACGGGTCGCTGTGGAACGTGAGCGCCGCGCCGCGCAGTGCATGTCTCGACATCTGACCGCCCGTCTCCCAACCCCTGTCTTTCAATGACGAGGTCTTGCGTCAGCGTAGCATTACCAACGCCGCCTTCAGAATTCCTTTCACGCCGGCGGGCGGCCACAACAAAAAGGCCGCCAGACTGGCGGCCTTTTCGACATTTTCGTTGGACTGCGACCGCTTATTCGGCGGCCGGCAAAGCCGGGAGCTGACCACCCTGCGCGGCATCCTTCTCGCGCTCGTCGAGAATGAGCTTGTCGCGCTTGCCGGCGATTTCGCGCAGCTGGTTCATCACCGCGCCGGTGCCCGCCGGGATCAGGC
>JAEWCJ010000478.1 GCA_023390695.1 Pseudomonadota bacterium
GGGCCGCACTCGACCGCCGCCGCAGCGCGATCGCCGCAATCAACGCCGCATTGGCCAGAGACAGCATACTGATCATTGCAAGCGAGAGGCGGACTCCAAAGCCATCCAGCAGCACCCACAGAGCCGCCAAAACCCCCGCGACGCTACCTGCCGCGCCCGCCGCATACACCGCACCGATGGCGCGCCCACGCCCATCGGTGCCGGTGAGCACGCTCATCATCAACAGCGGCGTCGCAATTCCGAGGAATATTCCGGCGGGAATGCAAGGGACGGCCGTAAACAGCACCACCCTCCAGAGGACGGACGGAGCCGGCGCCAGTATCCACGCATCCCATGGCCCGACAAGGAGGGGCGCGGCCGCCACTGCAAGGCCGCCTGCGACAACAGCCAGCGCAGCCCAACGCAGCATACGCTGAATGTCGCCTTCTGCCGCAAGCGATCCTCCGATCCGATTGCCGAGCGCCATGGCCAACAGGAAGGCCGCGATAATCGCTGTCCACGTGTCGGTCGACATGCCGGCATACGGGGCAAGCAACCGCGCCGCGACAACCTCGAAGGCCAGCGCGCAGAAAGCCACCAGACCCTCGGCCAGACACACCACCACAAACATGCAGGTCAGATTCGACGTTTGAGATTCGGCTCCATTATGCGTTATGAAACCCCGCGTGGGGTTGTCGTACCCCGTGTTCGAGGGGTGCGGGAATCCACATGGGACTGTGGCTACCAAATCGCGTCATGCAGGGCGCGATACTGCTGTGTCTGGCCGCCGTTACGCTGGTCCTGTGGATCACCCTAAGCCAGCCATGGCTTGGCCTGACGCTCGCGGCCGATTCCGGAAGCAATACAATTCGCATTGTCGGCGTTCATTCGTCTGGACCCGCGCAAATGCTCCCGCCGCCTTTGAAGCTCAGCGCCATCAGCGCAGCCGACAAGCGCGGGCCGATTATCGCACTTGAACCCAACGACCTCGTGGAAGAGCCGGATACGTTTGAAAGTTATGAGCAAATCCGGCACTTCATGCAACGGCAGAGCGACCTCGCCGCGCTGCTGCGCGAGCCACGGCTTGTTCTCCAACTCGACCAGACTGGGCATAAATCCACCGCCACGGTCACGCCGTCGAAGCGGCCGGTCACCGATCTTCCCCTGTCGTTCTGGATTCAGATCATCACAGGAGCGGGATCTCTGTTGATCGGAGCGTGGGTCATGGCGATGCGTCCGGCCGACATCGTCACCCGCCTGTTTGCGTTGTCCGGCGCGATGATCATGCTGTCCGCATATGCGGCGGCGATCTATTCTTCGCGCGAGCTTGCGATCGATGGCGGGCTGTTTCGCACCCTATCGGCGCTCAATCATGTCGGCGCGCTCGGCTTCGGTATGACGATGATTGCAATGTTCCTTTGCTACCCCCGCCGGCTCGTGCCGCTAGGAGCGCTCTGGATTATCCCGGCCATTTTCATACCCTGGCTTGCGGCTGACATCCTGTGGGCGCTGCCCAGCCAAACGATCGGCTCGCAATTGCCGACGTTGATCGAAATGCTGTTGATCGTTGGCATCGTCGGCCTGCAGTGGTTCGTCAACCGCAACGATCCTCGCGCACGTGCCGCGCTCAGTTGGCTCGGCCTGTCGGTGATCGTCGGTGCCGGCGCCTTTGTGTCCCTTATCATCGCACCAATCCTGTTTGATTCCGCTCCTGCCATGCAGCAGGGGCACGCTTTCGGTTTCTTCCTCTTGATCTATGCAGGCCTCGCACTCGGCGTCGGCCGCTATCGTCTGTTCGATCTTTCAGAATGGGCTTTCCGGATCCTCTTTTACACCGGCGGCATGCTCATGCTGCTAGCCATCGATGCCACTCTGATCACCATCCTGCATTTTCAGCAGGCGACATCGTTCGGAATCGCCCTTCTCGCCGTTGGCTTCGTCTATCTGCCCTTGCGCGGAAAACTTTGGAACCGCTTCGTAGCCCGCAAAACTCTGGAAGAACACGAGCTGTTCCACGCTATCATCGACGTATCATTTGCCGCTTCGGCTCCGGAGCGGTCGGAGCGGTGGCGCGAATTGCTGCAGCGATTGTTCGATCCGCTGGCGATCGAACCTTCAGGCCAAAACGTCGATACTGTTCAGATTCGCGATGAAGGATTGGAGGTTCTGCTTCCGGCCGCCGCCGACACCCTCGCGCTGGTCTTGCGTTACCCGTGGCGTGGCCAACGTCTTTTTGGAACCGCGCATCAGAAACTGGCCAGCGAACTGGTGCGGCTGATGCGTTATACTGAAGAGAGCAGAAATGCCTACGAGCGCGGCAGCCTTGCAGAGCGCCAGCGGATTGCACGCGACCTCCACGACGATGTCGGCGCTCGCCTGCTGTCCGGTCTATACAAGACCGATCTTGGTGACACCCAACGTGTGCTCCGTGATGCGATTGCCGATATCCGTACCATCGTCAGTGGCTTGTCCACCGATCAACCGCTGCTGGGACAAATGATCGCGGCATTGCGCCACGAGACCGGCGAGCGCCTCACCGCAGCCGGCCTCGAACTGAGCTGGCCAATTGCCGATATCGACGACGCTCCGCTCCCGCTGGACTATCTGATTTTCCGCTCCTTGACCTCCGCCCACCGCGAAATCATCAGCAACATCATCCGGCATGCCAAAGCACGCAACGTCAGCATTCGCGTCAGCGAAGAGAACGGCTGGCTGAGCACGGTCATCGTCGACGACGGCGTCGGCATCAATCCGGCATATGTGTCCGGCAGCCCGCAAGGAAATGGCATAAATGGATTGGTGCGCCGCATTGGCGACCTCAATGGAGCGGTATCCATCAAGCCGCAGGCCACGGGGACTTGTGTCGAAATCACAATGCCTTTGCGGGCAGGCGTAACCATCCCACCAGCAAAGAGTGCCGAGGCAGAGCTTCGCGACACG
Source organism: Pseudomonadota bacterium (assembly GCA_023390695.1). The sequence goes on from JAEWCJ010000478.1 coordinate 2,920, forward strand.
CCTTTCCCCCACGTTTGAGGGGTATTGGATGCGTCATCTTGTTCCTACTGTGTTGATGCAATCCGATATCCCAGCCCGCATTCCGAGCCGAATTGATGCTGTCTCCAGCGATACGAAATGAAGGCCGATGGGGCCTGGTCGTGGAAGATCAAGCCGATACACGCGCCTGGCTGGCCCGGATGCTGACATCAGCATTTGATGGCATTAGCCTCGTCGAGGTCTCGACATTGCGAGCCGCGCTGGACTGGATTGCGGCGCATGCACCCGATCTGTCTCGAGAAACGGCCACACGGCATATTGCCTTGGTGGATATCGGTTTACCCGACGGCTCAGGCATCGACATCGTTCGCGAACTCGCCAAATACCACCCGCGCGTTACACCGATCGTCACGACCATATATGACGACGATCGGCACTTGTTCGACGCGATCGCCGCCGGTGCTCAAGGCTATCTGCTGAAAGACCAGCAGCCGGACACGCTGATCCAGTATCTGCATCGTATCGATAATGGCGAACCACCTTTATCGCCGCCCATCGCCAGGCGAATTCTCCAGCATTTCTCGACTGCCCGGCCTGCCATGACGATACCGCCTGATGCGTCAGATGAGGCGCTGACGCCACGGGAAATGGACGTATTGCGGTTGCTCGGACGCGGACTGAGAGTCGGCGAAGCTGCGCGCGTACTCGGACTGACACCGCACACCGTCGCAGGCTACGTGAAAAACATCTACCGGAAGCTCAACATTTCCTCCCGCGCAGAGGCGGCCGTCGAGGCGGTCCGGCGCGGACTGGTCTAGCGGTTGCCCATGACGAGAGATAGTTCCGCGTAACGGGGCGCGCGCAGCGCGAAGACGATGCCCGCGGTCAGTCCTCCGATCATCCCAAGCGCGACCAGAAATCCATCAAGAGAGCGGCTTTCGTCAAGCCACAATGCCGCGACAAGCGCTCCCCACCATCCACCGGCCAGCGGTCCCGCCGGCAACAAAATCCAGCGCAACAAACGCGGCCACCTGCGGAACAGCAGCGCCAGCGCGGGCAACAGTACGAGCGTGAGCGGCCCGACCAGCAGTAACCCCCACAATGCTATTGCTGCCAATCGGACGGCATCCATGACGATGAGCACGATGACGACAAAGCCACCAATGGTCAGCGTCATCAGAACCGCAGCCACAAGCATCATTATGACCAAAGCCCAGATGGTCGCGAACAGGCTAGTTCTGACGAGGGCTCTCGAGGACAGCGTAGAGAATAAGGCAGTATCGATCACGGTTTCACTCCCGCGGGACCGGCCGCATCACGAGGAAGAAGCCCGTCTGGAATTTTGGTCGGGTCAAATTCGGTCGGGCGGTTGACGCGCCGCCAATAAGGCGACTTCAGCAAGACAAGCACGCATCCGAATGCGAAAAACCAGTTTCCGTCCGTTTTAGACATGCCGATATGGACAACCAAAAATTGCGCAATGACATATATCGCTGCAATCACGGCGAGCATCAGCAGCAAATGATCAGGCTCCCTGGGGCCCGTGCGAAATCGACATTGCAGTCCTTTTGAAGCAAGCGCGGCGCAAAGCGCCGTCACGAATTTGCGGTAAGTCTCTTTGGACGAGACCTTCCAGACGACGAATTTTACATAGTCGTCACCGATCCACAGCCTGCCGCCATCCGTCAACTGCAGTTCACAGACATGGTGCTCCCAGAAACGAGACGGCATCAGGCAGAGCCGCAGCTCGCGGATCTCCTGCAGACCCAACGTCCGCACGATGCCGCGATCCGTGTTCGTCATGGACAATGTCGTGGCATCCAGACGCCATACAACGGAGCGCCCAAGCCAGCCGTGCCTTGACCTGTGTTCGGGCGAAGCGCCGGTCATCGACCTGCTCTGTCCTTTCCGGCCCTCCGGCCGCAGCCGGCCAGGACAAATGCCGAGCGCGGCATCGCCGTGCGCGCCTTCCGCCCGCCCAGTGCGGCCGAGTCATACCAGAGCGCGGCTCCGAGATCCGGGAGCTCGATCAACTGCGGCGGCTGGCCGCC
>JAEWCJ010000481.1 GCA_023390695.1 Pseudomonadota bacterium
TTTGCTGGGTCGTGGATGCCCGCCACAAGGCGGGGCATGACGATGGAGAGACTATGCCGGACTTGTCCCAGCCATCCACGGGCGGCACACTCAAACGATGGCTGGATATGTTTACATCCTCACCAACAAGCCCAACGGCATTCTTTATGTCGGCGTCACGAGCGATCTCGTTCGTCGAATTGCAGAACACCGCGAAGGAACAATCCAAGGATTCACTAAACGATACGGTCTCAAGTGTCTTGTCTACTTTGAAGTCTACGACGACATTCGCAGTGCCATTCAACGCGAAAAGAACATGAAACATTGGTCGCGAACATGGAAGGTCAGATTGATCCTCGCATCTAATGTGAGATGGGATGATCTTTTCGAGTCGTTGCTTTAATCTCGTGGATGGCCGGGACAAGTTTACACTCCGGCCGGCCTCCGGCCGGACCGGGGTGCCCGGCCATGACGGCGGATAGACGCTTGCCCTTTCCGCAAACATCACCGCTAAGCCCCCAGCGCCTTCAGTTCGCCCGGCAGCGCATACGCCCACTGCGTGATGTTGCCGGCGCCGAGGCAAACCACCATGTCGCCCGGCCGCGCGATGCCCTTGATCAGCGACGCAAGCTTCTCCGAGCTTTCCAGCGCGATCACGTCGCGATGGCCGCGCGCACGCATGCCGGCGACGAGATGATCGCGGTCGACGCCCTCGATCGGCGCCTCGCCGGCGGCATAGACATCGGCGACGATCACCGTGTCGGCGTCGTTGAAGCAGGTGCAGAACTGCTCGAACAATTGCTGCAACCGGCTGTAGCGATGCGGCTGCATCACCGCGAGCACCCTGCCCCCGCTGGATTCGCGCGCGGCCTTCAGCACGGCGGCGATCTCCACCGGGTGATGGCCATAGTCATCAATAATGGCGATGCCGTTCCAGTCGCCGGTGCGGGTGAAGCGCCGTTTCACACCGCCGAAGCCTGCCAGCGCCTTGCGGATGCGCTCGTCACTGACGCCGAGTTCGCGCGCCACGGTGATCGCGGCGACGGCATTGAGCGCGTTGTGCCGGCCGGGCATCGGCAAGGTCAGGCCGCGGATCGCGTGTTCGCTGTTGCCGTCCCGCCCCCGGAACACGACCGAGAAATGCGACGCACCATTCGCGTGCGTGAGATCGACGAGACGCGCATCCGCCTGCGGATTGGCGCCATAGGTGATGATGCGGCGGTCGATGATACGGCCGACCAGCGTCTGCACTTCCGGATGGTCGGTGCACATCACGGCAAAGCCGTAGAACGGGACATTCTCGACAAAAGCCTGGAACGCCGCCTTCACCGCGTCGAAGGTCTGGAAATGATCGAGATGCTCGGGATCGACATTGGTGACGATGGCGATGTCGGCCGGCAGCTTCAGGAAGGTGCCGTCGGATTCGTCGGCCTCGACCACCATCCATTCACCGGCGCCGAGCCGCGCATTGGTGCCATAAGCATTGATGATGCCGCCATTGATCACCGTCGGATCGAGTTCGCCGGCATCGAGCAGGGTCGCCACCATCGACGTCGTGGTGGTCTTGCCATGCGTGCCGGCAATGGCCTCCGCAGAACGCAGCCGCATCAGTTCGGCGAGCATTTCCGCGCGCCGAACCACCGGCAGACGCTTGGCGCGCGCGGCGACGAGCTCGGGATTGTCGCGCTTGATGGCGGACGAAACGACCACCACCGCCGCATCGTCGACATTCTTCGCCTCATGGCCGATGGCGATGCCGATGCCCTTCTCGCGCAGCCGCTTCACATTGGCGCTTTCGGCGACGTCGGAGCCGGTCACCTTGTAACCGAGATTCACCAGCACTTCGGCGATACCGCTCATGCCGATGCCGCCGATGCCGACAAAATGGATCGGGCCGATGTCGCGCGGAAGTTTCATTCAATGCCTCTGACGCGTCATGCCCGGCCTTGTGCGGGGCATCCACGTCTTTCTCCAGTCCGAAACAAAGACGTGGATGGCCGGGACAAGCCCGGCCATGACGCCTCACTTATTCAATCCAGCCACCTTCAATACCAATTCAGCCAGATGGCCCGCCGCGTCAAGCGTGCCGGCCGATTTGGCCGATTTCGCCATATTTGCAAGGCGCTGAGGATCGCCCGCCAAATCCGTCATTTCGGTGGCCAGCCGGGCGGGCGTGAAATCGGCCTGCAGCAGGCGGATCGCTCCGCCGGCCCGCTCCAGCACCGCCGCATTGGCCGCCTGATCCTGGTCCAGCGCATGCGGCAGCGGCACCAGAATGCCCGGGCGGCCGATGGCAGCCAGTTCGGCCACGGTCGAGGCGCCGGAGCGCGAGATCACCAGATGCGCGTCGGCCATGCGCGCAGGCAGATCGCCGAAGAAGGACGCGATCTCCGCCTTCACGCCGGCTTTCGCATAGGCCTCGCGCACCGCCGGCAGATCTTCCTCGCGCGCCTGCTGCACGATCTTCAGCCGCATCTTCAGATGCTCGTCGAGAGACGAGACGGCGGGCGGCACGACGTCCGACATCACCCGCGCCCCCTGACTGCCGCCGAACACCAGCACGCGGAAGACACCATCCGGAGCCGGCCTATCGTAAGGCGTTGCGGCGGCATCGATCACCGCCGGGCGCACCGGATTGCCGACATGCGTGGTCTTCGCCGCGAGCGCCGCGTCGCGATCGGTGACGCCCTCAAAGCCGGTCGCGATCACCGAGACGCGCGGCGCCAGAAATCTGTTGGCGCGTCCCATCACCGCATTCTGCTCGTGAATGACGGTCGGGATCTTGCGCAATGTGGCGGCGAGAAGCGGCGGCACGCTCGGATATCCGCCGAAGCCGACCACGACGGACGGCTTCACCCGGCCGAGCATCACCAGGGCCTTGGCAAGTCCCAAAGCAAGCGTGCCGGCGGTTCGGGCCAGCGACAGCGGGTCGCGTCCGCGCACGGTCGCGCTCGGGATGACATGCACCTGCGCAAAGCGCTCGCTGAATTTCTCCGCCCGCGTATCGGTCGCCAGCGCCACGGTCACATTCTGCCTGGCCAGCGCCGCGCCCAAAGCCTCGGCGGGGAACAGATGACCGCCCGTGCCGCCGGCGGCAAGCAACACCAGCGGTTTACTCATAGTCATGGCGCTTTCTCCACCTCCCTCACAATTACCGCGGCAGCCACATC
>JAEWCJ010000482.1 GCA_023390695.1 Pseudomonadota bacterium
GAAGCTGATGGCGCTGGACATGGGCGCGCTGATCGCCGGGGCGAAATATCGCGGCGAGTTCGAGGAGCGGTTGAAAGCCATCCTGACCGAGGTCACTGCCTCGGACGGCCAGATCATCCTGTTCATCGACGAAATGCACACGCTGGTCGGCGCCGGCAAGGCTGACGGCGCGATGGACGCGTCGAACCTGCTCAAGCCCGCCCTGGCGCGCGGCGAACTGCACTGCGTCGGCGCTACGACGCTCGACGAATATCGCAAGCATGTCGAGAAGGACGCGGCGCTTGCCCGACGCTTCCAGCCCGTCTTCGTGGAAGAGCCGAGTGTCGAGGACACGATCTCGATCCTGCGCGGGCTGAAGGACAAATACGAACAGCATCACGGCGTGCGCATCACCGACAGCGCCCTCGTGTCGGCGGCGACCCTGTCGAACCGCTACATCACCGACCGCTTCCTGCCCGACAAGGCGATCGACCTCGTCGACGAGGCGGCGGCGCGGCTGAAGAAGCAGGTGGATTCCAAGCCGGAAGAGCTCGATTCCATCGATCGTGAAATCGTGCGGCTGCGCATCGAGCAGGAGGCGCTCAAGAAGGAGACCGATGCGGGTTCCAAGGAGCGTCTGAAGAATCTGGAAACCGAGCTGACCACGCTGGAGAAGCAATCGGCGGATCTGACGGCGCGCTGGAAGTCGGAAAAGGACAAGCTGTCGGACGCGCAGAGGCTCAAGACCGAACTTGAGCAGGCCCGCACGGAACTCGCCAATGCGCAACGCAAGGGCGAATACCAGCGGGCCGGCGAACTCGCCTATGGCCGCATTCCCGAACTGGAAAAGAAGCTGAAAGAGGTCGAGGACAGCGAGAAAAAGGGCGCGGTAGTCGAGGAGGCCGTCACCTCGCAGCATATCGCGCAGGTGGTCTCGCGCTGGACCGGCATACCGGTCGACAAGATGCTGGAGGGCGAACGCGAGAAGCTGCTCCGCATGGAGGAGCAGCTCGCCAAGCGCGTGGTCGGACAGGCGGAGGCGGTGAAGGCCGTCTCGACCGCCGTGCGCCGCGCGCGCGCCGGCCTGCAGGATCCGAACCGGCCGATCGGCTCGTTCATGTTCCTCGGTCCGACCGGCGTCGGCAAGACCGAGCTCACCAAGGCGCTCGCCGCGTTCCTGTTCGACGACGAGACCGCCATGGTGCGCATGGACATGTCGGAATACATGGAAAAGCATTCGGTCGCGCGGCTGATCGGCGCGCCTCCGGGCTATGTCGGCTACGACGAGGGTGGCGCGCTCACCGAGGCGGTGCGGCGCCGGCCCTATCAGGTGATCCTGTTCGACGAGATCGAGAAGGCGCATCCGGATGTGTTCAACGTCCTGTTGCAGGTCCTCGACGATGGACGCCTGACCGACGGGCAGGGCCGCACGGTCGATTTCCGCAACACGCTGATCGTGATGACATCGAATCTCGGCGCCGAATTTCTGGTCAACCAGCCGGAAGGCGAAGATACCGACGCCGTGCGCAACGAGGTGATGGCGGTGGTGCGCTCGGCGTTCCGGCCGGAATTCCTCAACCGCGTCGACGAGATCATCCTGTTCCATCGCCTGCAGCGCAGCGATATGGGGCGCATCGTCGATATCCAGATGGTGCGGCTGCAGAAGCTGCTGGACGATCGCAAGATCACCATCGCGCTCGACAAGGCCGCACGCGAATGGCTGGCGGAGAAGGGCTACGATCCTGCCTATGGCGCGCGCCCGCTCAAGCGCGTGATCCAGAAATATCTGCAGGATCCGCTGGCCGAACTGATCCTGTCCGGCAAGATCAAGGATGGCGACAATGTCGAGGTGTCCGCCGGCAAGGCCGGTCTGACCTTCAACGGCGAAGCGATCAAGGAGGCGGCGTAGTCAGCCGCAAGCAATCGACAGCGTCATGGCCGGGCTTGTCCCGGCCATCTACGTTTTCAAGGTTGTGAAAGCAGTCAGGTCGTGGATGTCCAGCACCCGGCCGGGCATGACAATGTTCGGCTAGCGGCCGGTGATCTGCGCGCTCTGCGCCATGCGCTGCGACGAGCGTGCCATCATGGTGTCGAGGCGGTCGCGCTCCTTCTCGAAGTTGACGAGAAGACCCGCTTCGAGCGAGCGGCCGCGCGGCAGCCGGATGCGCATCGGGTCGACGAAACGGCCGTTGACCAGAATCTCGTAATGCAGATGCGCGCCGGTCGAGAGGCCGGTCGATCCCACGAAGCCGATCACCTGGCCCTGGCGCACGCGTGTGCCTTCTTCCATGCCGCGTGCGAAGGCGGTCATGTGGCCGTAAGCGGTCTCATAGCCGTTGGCATGGCGGATGCGGATATATTTGCCGTAACCGGATTCCCAGCCGACACGCACAATCACGCCATTGCCCGATGCGAAAATCGGCGTGCCGTGCCGGGCGGCCCAGTCGACGCCAGTGTGCATCTTCATGTAGCCGAGAATGGGATGGCGGCGGACGCCGAAATTCGAGCGCATGATGCCGTCGGCGAGCGGCTTGCGGACCAGGAATTTCTTCGCGCTCTTGCCGGTCTCGTCGTAATAATCGACGACATTGTCGTCGGGAGTCTGGAAGCGATAGAATTTCTTCACTTCGCCGCCGACCGTGAGCGAGGCGTAAAGCACCTCGTTGCGGCCTTCGACGCCTGGCGTTTCTTCCTCTCCGGCATAAAGCACTTCAAGCGAATCGCCCGGCTGCGCCTTGCGCTGGAAATCGACGTCATAGGAATAGACGCGGATCATTTCGTCGATGACCGGGCGCGGAATGTTGTTGCGCAAGGCCGTTTCGAAGATGCTCTGGTAGAGGCGGACGCCGGAGCCGTCGTCTTCCTCCTCGTCGTCGCGCGAGTCAGCCACCGCCTGGTTGATGCTGTTCACGTCGACGGAGACGTATTTGCCGAAATCGGAGAGGGCGACGACCGCCTCGATCACGCTTTCGTTGGCGACAATGATGCGCAGGGGTTGCGGCCGCTCATTGCCCTGCGGCGTGGACATCAGAACGCGGAGCCTGTGGCCTTCCTTCAGCCCGTTGTCGCGGCCGCGCGGACCCAGGGTCGACGCGATGGCTTTGATTTCTTCGGGGCTGGCGCCGAGATCGCGCAGGATGCTGACGATGTTTTCGCCTTTCTTGACGAGAACCGAGCGTTCGTTGCCGGCATTGCCGCCGGTCGTCTGGTTCGCGGTCTTGGGAAGCAGCGTGATGTTTTCCGGAACGATGCGCGCCTCGAAGCCGGCATAGGGATCCGGGGCGCCGTCGGCGGCGTAAGCCAGGCTCCCGGTCGCCTGCAGGCCGGCGACCGCGTAGGCGGGGCCGGTGCGGCCGGACCAGTTCGCTGCTTCACGCACCCGCGTAATCACTTCATCGAGCGGCAGCGCGCTCGCCACTTTCATGCGCGGCATGATGGCCGACAATTCGCGCTGCACGAAGGAGACTTCCGCATCGGGCTCGGCATTGGCCGCCACGTTGACATCGGGAGCGCTGTCGGTGCCGTCGGCCAGGAGCTTCTGCGGGTTGAAGGCCGGGATGCCGGCGGAGAGTTCGCTGGTCGAGAGCGAAAGGTTGGCCGACACGCTGACGAAGGGGCGTACGCGCACGACCTCGCGATTGCCGACCCGGCTGGTGATGGAGTCGCGGATGACGACGCGGCGTGCGTTGGATTCGCCGACCGGCGGCAGGCGATCGCTCTTGCGCGGACCGGCGCTGCGGTCACCGGAGCCGATGGCGCCGCGCAGCGCGTTCTCCATGCGCTCGGGCAAAGCCGCGAAATGCGCCTCGCCGTCGAGTGACGTGAAAACGGCGCCGCCCATCAGCGCAGCGCCGCAAAGTCCCGTCAGGATGATGCCGGAGAACCATTGTGCCGAGATGCGCCGGCGATCCACCGTGACGCCGGTGCCGCCGTCTACGGAGAGCGGCGGCTCGTTGCCCAGATCCACCGGATCGGGCTCGCCTCTCAGCCGGTATGCAGCGCGCTTCCCGTGGTCCAAACCGTCGTCCCCCTGCACTCTTGCCAGCGCGCGCGTCGCTTCACTGTCGTCACGTATTTCGCGCCGGCCGTCCCGGACCAGGGCGGGCGCACGATGCCGTGCCACCCCTCGGTCCGTCAATGACC
>JAEWCJ010000083.1 GCA_023390695.1 Pseudomonadota bacterium
GGCCGCCGCACCGGTCGTGGCCGGGAATTGCCCAACCGCGCCCAGAGGAGCTTACCGCCGAATCTCCAGCGGCATCCCCTCTTCGTCCCGCCATCACAACGCCTCATGAGAGCGCCCCTCCAGCGGACGAGGTGATAGAGATTATATTCCTAGATTATTGGAGTGTCAATCGCTCCCTTTGCACGTTGCCTTTCACCGTTATTCGTAGTACGTTTTTGCCATGATCCGGTCGTGGCGGAATGCGGCGGCACGTAAGGTCTGGGAAGGGGAGCAGCCGAACCAGTTTCGCGGGCTCGATTTCGATCATGCCGTGGATCTGTTGCTGGCATTGAACGTCGCCAAATCGCTGGACGATCTGAGTCCGCTCAAGAGCGTTGGCCTGCACAAGCTGAAGGGCGACCGAAAAAATCGGTGGGCCATGACTGTCAACCAGCGCTGGCGCATCTGTTTTGAATTCAGCAAGGGCGACGCCTTCGACGTCGAGATCGTCGACTATCACAAAGGATGAATGTCATGGCTCCCGTCGCACATCCCGGCCGCTTCCTGAAGCGCGAAATGACGGCGCGCGATCTCAGCGCCAACCGCCTTGCGCTCGATCTCGGGGTGCCGTCGGGGCGCATCACCGATATTCTCAACGGCCGTCGTGCTATTACCGCCGACACGGCGTTGCGTCTGGCGCGCTATTTCGGAAATTCCGCGCAGTTCTGGCTCGACCTTCAGAGCCAGTACGACATCGCCGTGGTAGAGCGGGAGAAAGGTGCGGAGATTGCAAAGCGCGTGCGGCCGGCCGATGCGGCGTGATTTGCCGAACGATGGCATGTCGTCAGCATAATGAATGCGGGAACCTCATGCAGCCGCTCTCATCCCGGATTGCGCTTCGCTCCATCCGGGCTACGGTTACCTGGCGATACTGAACGGGCACTAAGTGTTCACCAAAAGTGACGGGAGATGCCTGTGTCCATGAAGCGGAAAATGCTGGCGGGCGAGCTCTACAGACCGGACGATCCTGAACTGCAGGCCGATCAGGCCGAGACCAGACGATGGCTTGCACGCTACAACGCAGCGGTGGCGGTTTCCGACGATGACAGGCGCGGATTGCTCCGCGAACATCTGCGGCATGTCGGCGAGGGCGCCATCGTGCGTCCGCCCTTCCATGTCGATTACGGTTACAACATCAGCATCGGCACCGGCGTCTTCATCAATTTCAATTGCGTCATCCTGGATGTCGTCGCGGTGACGATCTCCGACGGGGCCCAGATCGGTCCAAATGTACAGATCTATGCGGCCGATCATCCGCGCGATGCGGCGACCCGCAGGACCGGTTTCGAATTCGGCCGTCCGGTCGTCATCGGCAAGAATGTCTGGATCGGCGGCGGCGCGATCATCCTTCCGGGCGTGACCATCGGCGACGACGCCATCGTCGGGGCGGGCAGTGTGGTGACACGCGATGTGGCGGACGGCGTGACGGTTCGCGGCAATCCGGCGCGTGTGAGCGAACGGCCCTGCTGATTGTTGAAAGCCGCGCAGCCTGGTTTCGCTGCGCCATCGTCGTCACGGCGGCGTCTCGTTGGTTCCGCGCCAGCGCGCGTAACGCCACGGCAAAAACCATCGCGCAGTCTTCGGCGTCTCGCGCGGAACGAAATCCAGCCCCGCCGTGCCCCAGGGATGGCAGCGCAACAGCCGCGCCAGCGTCATCCAGCCGCCGGCCCACAGCCCGAAGCGGGACAGCGCCTCGTCGGCATATTCGGAACAGGTCGGCATGTGCCGGCAATGGAACCCGATCAGCGGCGAGAGGGTGTAACGATAGGCCTTGATCAGCGCGCGACCGCCCGCGCGTGGTGCCTGCCGGGCACAATGCGCACAATTCGCAAGCTGATGATGCAACGCGTTCATGGGTCGACCGAGTTCCCGCTGCGCAGGTTATGCCCGAAATATCGAAGGAACCCGTAAAGTTCCATGCTTCGAGCATGCGCAAGCTAGGCGGTAAGTCTAGCAATTCCAGACTGGACCCACCTCCGCGTAATCATTAAATTCAAATGCGGGCGACTAGTTCCGCGGTGACCGGCAAAAAGCGAAACCGCAAAAAGCGGAAAGCAAAGCCGGCATTTCAGGCCGACCTGAACCGGAACCGACGAGGGGATTGATCCCATGCTGCGACGACTGGCAGGCGCCGTCGTGCTGACGTGTCTGCTCTCCACGATATCGGCTCCGATCGCCGAAAGCGAACCCGCGCGCACGGCCGGAATGCAGTTTGCGCTGCATCAGGAGAGCGGCGCCTGCGGCGATGCGTGCCGTATCCTGGTTGCCGCCTCCGGCATGATCAAGGCCGACACCGTGCAGGATTTCGAAGCCTTCGCCGCCAGGCACGATCTGCGCGGGGCGACGCTGGTGCTCCATTCCGAAGGCGGGTCGGTGCATGGCGCGCTGGCGCTCGGCCGCGCCGTGCGGCGCCTCGGCCTGGCGACGACGGTCGGCCGTATGGTCGAGAGTTCCACGAAACCGGCCGCGTTGCTGCCGCGCGGCGATTGCGAATCCATGTGCGCCTTCGTGCTGCTGGGCGGGACCAAGCGTTCGGTTCCGCAGGGCGCGGAGGTCCGCGTGCATCAGATCTGGCTCGGCGATCGCCGCGATGACGCCACCGCCGCCACCTATTCGGCGGAAGACCTGGTGCTCGTGCAGCGCGACATCGGCAAGATCGCGCAATACACGATCGAGATGGGCGGCAATATCGAATTGCTGGAAGTGGCACTGCGCATTCCGCCGTGGGAGCCGATGAAGGCGCTGAGCCGGGCCGAATTGCGCCGCATGCTGCTCGAC
>JAEWCJ010000135.1 GCA_023390695.1 Pseudomonadota bacterium
ACGCCGCCGCCGAGAAAACCCACCAATCCCCATTGCGGGCGATGGACCGACGCGCGTTTCTCGACGACCTCGGTCGTGTAGCTGACGGTGTCGCCGGCATAGACCGGCTTGAACCATTTCAGGTCGCGAAAGCCGGGTGAGGGACCAAGTTCGGGTAACGGCTGGCCGCGCGCTGCCAAAGCTTCGGCTTCGCGCTTGCGATGTTGCACCAGCAACCGCATCCAGATCGCCGCCGTATGCCAGCCCGACGCGCACAGCGCGCCGAAATGGGAGGCCTTGGCAGCTTCCTCGTCGATATGAAAGGGCTGCGGATCGTAGGCCTTGGCGAAGGTCTTGATCTCCTCCGCCGTGAAGCGATGCGTACCGATCTCGGCCCGCTCGCCGAGCGTCAGGTCTTCGTAGAATTTCATCATGCCGGCTGGCCCGGTTGGCGCAACGCCATCAGCAGCGGACCTTTCATGGTCATCACTGTCTGGCCTGCGCCGGTAAAGACCTCGAACAGCATCGAGACGATTCCCATGCCGGGCCGGCTTTTCGATGCGCGGGTGCCCAGCACGGTCGCCCGCACGGTCAACGCGTCGCCGGGGCGCACCGGGGCGACCCACCGGACCTCCTCGATTGCATTGGCGCCCATCGAACTGGAATTCAGAAGGAAGCCGTCGGCGATCATCCGCATCATCAGGCTGCAGGTATGCCATCCCGACGCCGAAAGGCCGCCGAGCAGCGTATGGCGCGCGGCCTCTTCGTCGAGATGCATCGGCTGCGGGTCGAATTCGGAGGCGAAGGACAGGATTTCCTCGCGGGTGATCACGCGCGGGCCATATTCGGCGACGTTGCCCACTTTGAAGTCTTCAAACCAGATTTTCGACACTGCGCCTCCGGAAACAGTGGACATCTTCGATTGGGTACCGGCCGGCCATGATCCCGTCAACTTGCGGGACAATGCGCATGCCAGCGTGCACGACCGGCATGCGCATACCTGCTTTTGCATCCAGTCGGATGCTGGCTTAAGAGACCGGCGGGGGCGACACGACCCGCCCAAGCGAAAAGAGAGACAATCACATGTTCAGCTTCGGCGATCTGTTCAACTGGGACCGCTTCATCACGCCGTCCATCATCCGGCTTTTCTACTGGCTTGCGGTCGGTCTGATCGGACTGTCGGGCCTGTCATTCGTGTTTTCTGCTCTGGCGATGATGGCGGTGAACCTGTTCGCCGGCATTGCCGCATTGTTCGCCGCACTGCTGTTCGTGCTGGTCGGCATCATGGCCGCGCGGATCACAGCCGAATTCATTCTGATCGTGTTCCGGATCAATGAAAATCTCGACGCCATCCGTCAGCGCGGCGGGATGTAAGCGTCTGCAGGTTCAGCCCGTGGCGCTGGCAGCCTGCGGCGGCTCCGCCGCCTTGTGCTTCGCCACGGTCTCGCGCACCGCGCGGCACAGCTCTTTCGCATCATACGGCTTTCGCAGCAGCATGAAATCCGTCGCCGCGGAGACGACGGCGTCGCTGTAGCCGCTGATCAGCAGAATGGGTATCCGCGGATATTGTTGCCGTATCCTGTGCGCGAGCTGAATGCCGTCCATGCCGCCCGGCATGACGATGTCGCTCAGAACGATGTCGAAATCGTCTTTCTGCAGCCGCTCCAGTGCATCGGCGGCAGTGTCGGTATGCACCACGCGGCAGCCCGACTGTTCGAGCAGCGAGACGGTCACCGCCGCAACCTCGGCATTGTCTTCCACCAGCAATGCGCTCCCGGTCGCGCATGTGTCGTCATCGGGCACATGCATGGCGGCAAGATATGCGGGGGCTGCCTGGCTGCGCGGCAGATAGAGGGTCACGACGGCGCCCTGCCCCTGGTGGCTTTCGATCATGGCGGCGCCGCCCGATTGATGCGCGAAGCCGTAGACTTGCGACAGGCCAAGGCCGGTGCCTTTGCCGGTCGCCTTGGTGGTGAAGAACGGCTCGAACACCCTGTTGAGAATTTCCGGCGGAATCCCGTTTCCGGTATCGTGGACCGAGAGCGCGACGAATTCGCCCTGCAAGGGTGCGATGTCGCCGTCGGCGAGCAGGCGATTGCGGGCGGTGATGGTGATGATGCCGCCTTTTGACATCGCGTCGCGGGCATTGACCGCAATATTGAGCAGCGCCAGTTCCAGTTCGCCGATATCGATCTGCGTTCGCCAGATATCCTCGGCAATGTCGAGCCGAACGTCGATATTGCCCGGCAAGATCCGCGTCAGCATGTCCTGCACCGCCGCCAGCCGCGGCTTGAGGTCGATCACCACCGGGTTGAGGGCCTGCCGGCGGGAGAAGGTGAGCAATTGCCGCGTCAGGCTGGCGCCGCGCTCGGCCGCGGCACGGATGGCCTCGATTGCCTTCAGTTGTTTCGGCTCGGCGAGACTGCGCCGCAGGATCTGCGTATAGCCGCTGACGATCATCAGCAGATTGTTGAAGTCATGTGCGATGCCGCCGGTCAGTTGTCCGATGGCCTCCATCTTCTGTGCCTGCGCGAGCTGCTCGCGGGTGCGTTCGAGCGCCGCCTGTGCCTCCTTGCGCTCGGTGATGTCGCGCGTAATCTTCGCAAATCCGACCACCGTTCCGTCTTCGTCGCGGATCGGGTCGACGACCACATGCGCCCAGAACTCGCTGCCGTCCTTGCGCACGCGGCGCACTTCGCCTTCGTAGCGGCCCTCTTCGGCGGCGATCCGCAAAACCCTTGCCGGTTCGCCAGTCGCGCGGTCGCGTTCGGGGAAGAAGCGGCTGAAATTCTGACCGATGATCTCGCCGGCGGAATATCTCTTGATGCGATCGGCGCCGGTATTCCAGCTCACGATCTTGCCCGTCGCATCGAGCATGTAGAGCGCGTAATCGTGCACGGATTCGACCAGAAGCCGGTATTGCAGTTCGCTGGTCTGCAGCGCGGTCTCGGCCTGCTTGTGGCCGGTCACGTCCTGACAGGCGCCGATCATGCAGCGCGGATGGCCGGCGTCGTCCCTGATCACTTCTCCGGCGGTCAGCAGGTGCCGGACGTCGCCGTCGGGGCGGACAATTCGCTCGTCCAGACTGAACGCTGCGCCGTGCTCAAAGGCCTGCAGAACCGTCGCGCGCACGCGCTCGCGGTCATCCGGGTGCAGCCGCGACAGGAACGACTCGAAGGTCCCGTCGAATTCGCCATCCTTCAGTCCGTAGATCTCATACAGGCCCGGCGACCAGACCACCTTGCGGTCGCGGATGTCCCAGACCCAGCTTCCGAGTTTCGCCAGCTTTTGTCCGATGCGCAGATGGGCGCTTTGCAGCTCGTGGGCGACGCGCAATTCCTGTTCCACGCCCTTGCGGACAA
>JAEWCJ010000216.1 GCA_023390695.1 Pseudomonadota bacterium
TTCTTCGTCACATATTCCGCATAAGCGGCGTCGAGCACGAGCAGCACATGCGGCGGCAGCGCGCGGTGTAGCCGCTTCACCTCGTCGAAGGGCACATAGGTGCCGGTCGGGTTGTTCGGATTGGCCAAGAACACGATCCTGGTCTTCGGCGTGAGCGCCGTGATGATCGAGTCGATATCGGCGGTGAAGTTCTTTTCCGCCGCGACCACGGGCTTGGCGCCCGCGCCCATCGTCGCGATCGGATAGACCAGAAAGCCATGCGTGGTGTGGATCGCCTCGTCGCCGTCGGCGAGATAGGCGCGCGCCAGGAGATTGAGAATGTCGTCGGAGCCGGCGCCGCAGACGATGCGCGCCGGATCGAGGCCATAGGTCCTGCCGATCGCCTCCCGCAGCTCGGTGGCGGAGCCGTCCGGATAATCCTCGAGGTGCTCTGCAATGGCGCGATAGGCTTCGATCGCCTTCGGGCTCGCGCCCAGCGGGCTCTCGTTGGAGGAGAGCTTGAACACCTTGGCGACGCCGGGCGCCGTGCTCTTGCCGGGCACATAGGCGGCAATGTCGAGCACGCCGGGACGCGGTTGCGGACGCAGAGGGGCAGTCATTCCATAATCCTCGTTCGCTTTGTCATGCCCGCGCCCGATCTCGGTTTATCCGAGATCGGATTTTCTCATTCCACAAGTCGGCTACAGCCGACTTGTGGCGGGGGCACCCAGTAATCACCGTGTTCGGACTGAGGCAATGTGCCAAACGCCGTCAGGGATTACTGGATCGCCTGCTTTCGCGGGCGATGACAATGTTATGGGCGGGCCGGATGCGGCTGCCCGCCGCCGGCCACCGTATAGCGGGTGGCGTGGCTCCCGACGAGGGCCGTCGAGCGGATCGAGACCCCGGCCTTCACCAGCGCATTGGTGATATCGGTCAGATCCCGGTCCTTCGGGATCGAAATCAGCAGCGAGGCGCCGTCGAAGGCGCCGGCCGGCACGGCGATGGCGTCGGTCATCGCCGCCAGCACCGCGGCGGCCTTGGCGCTCCAGCCCGAAACCCCGACGCTGTAGACCTGCACGTCGGTTGCCACCGCGTCCGGCGCCGAGCGCGAGATCGCGAAAACCGGCAGCGAGGCCGGATGGTCCGGCCGCTCCACGAACGGCAGGCGGGCGATGATCTTGGGCGCGTCGTCCGGTTCCAGCGCCGTCCACCAGGCGCCGGCGCCCGCCACATCGGTCGCCGGCACGAGGCCGAGATCGCCCTTGGAGGCGGCGATGGCGGCGGCGACGTCGGCCGCGCTCCTGTGCGTCACCAGCGGCACGGTGAAGCCGAAATGAAAACGGGCGCTGTCGCGCATCGCGGCATCGCCCGGGGTGATGTCCGCATGCACGGCATAGGGGGCCTGCACATGCGTGAAGGTGGCGATGATCACCCGCCAGATGCTTTCGACGGTATCGAGCGGCAGGATCCCGCGGTGGCGTTCGACCAGCCGCCGCATCATCGAGGCTTCCCGCGCCGGCCGGAACGCCGAGCCGGAATCCTGCGTACCCTTCACCTTGATCAGGTTCTCGATGATCTGGCTGCGCTCGATCAGCAGCCGGTGCATGCCCTCGTCGATGCGGTCGATCTCCGCGCGCAGGTCGGCAAGAGAGGGGGCAGCTTTGGGCTCGGTGGGCATGGCTTCGGCTTGCTTTGACATGGCCGGCGCCACCATCGGCGCCTTTGCGCACGATGTTTAGTGGGCAACGGGTCGAAATCAAAGAAAACATTGACAGAATTGGCCGGGGGCCTACCTAAGACAGCCCCGGCTGGGTCCGGGCGGGTCCAGGTCTTACGCGTATGGTCGAGGTACATTTGAACGTCGCACGGGAAGCCGCGGGGACGCGCGAGGCTGATGATCCGCGCGATTCCGAGATTGTCCGGTTCGGTCCGGACAAGCCGCTCAGGCTCGATGCCGGCGTCGAGCTCTCGCCCTTCCAGATCGCCTACAAGACCTACGGCACCCTGAATGCGGCGCGCAGCAATGCGGTGCTGATCTGCCATGCGCTGACCGGCGACCAGCATGTCGCCAGCGTGCATCCGGTGACGAAGAAGAATGGCTGGTGGGAGACCATGGTCGGCCCCGGCCGCCCGATCGACACCGAGCGCTATTTCGTCGTCTGCGCCAATGTCATCGGCGCCTGCATGGGAACCACCGGCCCGGCCTCGACCAACCCGGCAACCGGCAAGCCGTGGGGGCTTGATTTCCCGGTCATCACCATCCGCGACATGGTGCGGGCGCAGGCGATGCTGCTCGACCATCTCGGCATCGGCATGCTGTTCGCCGTCGCCGGCGGCTCGATGGGCGGCATGCAGGTGCTGCAATGGGCGGCGAGCTATCCCGATCGCGTCTTCGCGGCCTTGCCGATCGCCTGCGCCACCCGCCATTCGGCGCAGAACATCGCCTTCCACGAGGTCGGCCGTCAGGCGATCATGGCCGATCCGGAATGGCGCAGCGGGCGCTATCTGACCGAGGCCACCAACCCGCGCCGCGGCCTCGCGGTCGCGCGC
>JAEWCJ010000247.1 GCA_023390695.1 Pseudomonadota bacterium
CCGGCCACGACGGGTCGATGGCCACCATTCACGCCAACAATCCGCGCGAAGCGATCTCGCGTCTGGAGCAGATGATCGGCATGGCCGGCCTGCCGATGACTATCGCTTCGACGCGCGGACAGATCGCCTCCGCCATCCGCGTCATCGTGCAGCTGCAGCGCCTGTCCGACGGCAAGCGCCGCGTCACCTCCATTGCCGAAATCACCGGCATGGAAGGCGATATCCTGCAGATGCAGGAGATCTACAAATACGTGCGCACCGGCACGGCCGAGGACGGCACCGTCCAGGGCC
Organism: Pseudomonadota bacterium; assembly: GCA_023390695.1. Next base: position 292 of record JAEWCJ010000247.1, read on the forward strand.
ATTTCCAGGCCACCGGCGTGCGGCCGCGTTTCCTGAACGATCTTCTGGCCAAGGGCATCAAGATCCCCGGCAGCTACTTCGACCCGAGCCATCCGCTGTGAGTGCCATGGCCTTCAGCCTCGCCAGCGAATACGTCTTCTACGCCTTTGCGGCGATCTCGGCGGTGCTGTTCGTCGAGGCGGTCTATCTGCTGTTTTTCTCGAACGCCTCCTATCGCAAACGCATCAACCGCCGCCTCGAACTGATGAAGGGCACCGCCGATCGCGAAAGCGTGCTGGTGCAGTTGCGCCGCGAGCGCGGTCTGACCAGCGAAGGCGATTTCCGGCTGCCGCTGCAGGCGCTCAATCGGCTGGTCCTGCAATCGGGCCTGTCCATGGGCGTCGGTCGGCTCTGTATTTACGTGGCGCTTGTCGCAGTTATCGTTTTCGGCGCGGTGATGGTTTTCTATGGCGATTTCCGCTACGCGGCGGGCGCCTTCCTGTTCTGCGTCACACTGGGGCCGCTGTTGTGGCTGCACCTCCTGCGCAGCCGCAGACGCAAGAAATTCGGCGCCCAGTTTCCCGACGCCATCGACGTCATCGTGCGCAGCCTGCGCGCCGGCCATCCGGTGCCGATCGCGATTGCGATGGTCGGCCGCGAAATGCCGGATCCGGTCGGCAGCGAATTCGGCATCGTGTCGGACGAGGTGGCGTATGGCGCCGATCTCGAAACCGCGATGCGCAATCTGTTTTTCCGGGTCGGCCAGGAGGACCTGCCCCTGTTCGTGACCGCGGTCGCGATCCAGGGCTCGACCGGCGGCAATCTCAGCGAGATCCTGGAAAACCTGGCGTCGGTGATCCGTCTGCGCTTCAAGATGCGGCGCAAGGTCAAGGCGCTGGCCGCCGAAGGCCGCGCTTCGGCGATGATCCTGTCGTCGCTGCCGGTCGGTGTATTCCTTATCGTCAATGTGATGGCGCCCGATTTCTACCGCTCGGTCTGGCATTTCGACATCACCAAGATCGCGCTCGGTCTTGCGGTCGGCTGGATGATGGTGGGTGTCCTCATCATGTACCGGATGGTCAATTTCAAGATCTGATCATGGACGCGGCCTTCGATATGTTCGGCGATTCGGCGTCTCTCATGCTGACGCTGCTGATCTTTATGGCGAGTGCAACGCTGGCATTTGCGGTCATGGCTTCGCTGCGTGTGCACGGCGCCATGAAGAAGCGGGCGGCGGGAATCGCCGTCGAATCCGGTGCAAGCCGTGGTGGACGCCGTCCGCTGCAAGGCACGCGCGTTGCGCAGCGCCTGATCGATTATGCGCAGAAGCATTACGACGAATCCGATTCCAAGGACATGAAGGTGCTGCGCAAGCGCCTCGTGGTCGCCGGCATCTATGATCCGCGCGCGGTCGCCTATTTCTTTCTGACCCGCGCAGCGCTTGCCATCGGCCTTGCGGTTCTGGCGATGCTGTTTGTCCCCGCCGACAAGAGCTCCATGTACTGGTTGGCCGTCGGCGGCGGAGGTCTTGTCGGCTATCTCGCGCCGAGCTTTTATCTCGACCGCCGCACGGCCACCCGCAAGCAGGAATACCGCATCGGTTTTCCCGATTTTCTCGATCTGCTCGTCGTCTGCGCCGATGCCGGGTTGAGTATGGAAGCCTCGCTCGATCGCGTCGGCCGCGAACTGAGCGAGACCTATCCGGCGCTCGCCGCCAACCTTCACATGACCAATCTCGAAATCCGCGCCGGCCGCCGGATGACCGAGGCGCTGGAGCATTTGTCCGATCGTCTCGGCCTCGAAGAGGCGCGTTCATTCGCGACCCTGATCACGCAGTCCGAAGAGCTTGGCTCCAGCATCACCGAGGCGCTGCGCATCTATTCCGACGACATGCGTCACAAGCGCCTGTCGCTGGCCGAAGAAAAGGCCTATGCGCTGCCGGCCAAGCTGTCCTTTCCGATGATGGTGTGTATTTTCCCGGTGCTGTTCGTGGTGATCCTGCTGCCGGTGGCGGTGCGGGTGATGACCGGGACCTACTGACCCCTCCGGCGCGCCGGGCGGCCATCTGCGCGCGGCGGCCCCCAATCGATAAAATTTTAACTAACGTCACCTAGCCTCACGGCGCGGCTGTGTGTTGGCCGTGTGTATGCGTGCGTGCGCTCGCCTGATTGCGGGATCGCTTCGCCGCGCGGAGCGTAAAAATGCGAGTTCCCCGCGTATTGGTGACGGCCGCGGCCTGTCTGGTCTGGTTGACGGGCTGCGAAACGACCCCGACCGGCCCGGCGGCGACAGCCCAGGGCGATATTGTCACCGGCTCGATCGGCCAGGCGCCGCCCCCGCCGGCCACCCCGGCATCGACCGGCCTGATGGGCGAAGATCCCCACGACGATCTCAGCCTCGGCAAGAAACACTACCGGGAGAACAGCTTCGGTCTGGCCGAGCAGCATTTCCGCCGCGCCGTCGAGAAAGGCCCGCAAAGCGTCGAGGCCTGGATCGGGCTGGCCGCGAGCTACGACAAGCTGCGCCGTTTCGATCTGGCGGATCGGGCCTATGCGCATGCCATCAAGCTCGCCGGTCCGACACCCGAAATCCTGAACAATCAGGGCTATTCCTACCTGCTGCGCGGCGACCGCCGGCGGGCCCGCCAGACGCTGCTGGTGGCCCAGGGCAAGGATCCCGGCAACCCCTATATCCGCAACAATCTGGAATTGCTGGACCAGAGCCTGGTGGAGAAGCGGGCCGCGCGCTGATGCCGCTGCCCGCCCGTTGATTGCCAAAAGGTAATGCGCGCCCTGCTTGGCCGCGGAGATGTTTGGCTATACATCGCCCGGACGATCCCAATCCCCGGGGCATTGGCAGGACGGACAGATGCTCGAACTTCTGAAGGAGTTTCTCAGCGAAGTGGGGGCCGGTCACAAGCCGGCGGCGCGTTTCGACGAGAATGATTACCGGCTTGCCGCTGCGGCCTTGCTGATTCATGTCAGCATGATCGACGGCGATACCTCGGCGCGGGAACTCGAGCGGCTGCAGAGCGTGCTCCAGCGT
>JAEWCJ010000273.1 GCA_023390695.1 Pseudomonadota bacterium
GGGGGCTCCCCGGCGGGCCGCCCCGCGCCCGCAAGGATCCCGGCGGCGCCGACGAGACGCGCTATCTCGAACCGCTTGAAGACCTTGTCGCCCGCGGCACCACCCCGGCGGAAGAATTGCTGACGAAATATCAGGGCGAATGGGCTGGCTCGGTCGAACCGATTTTCACGGAATATGCGTATTGAGGATCTTCCCTCTCGCCGCCTGCGGGAGTGAAGGAGACGCAAATGGCCAAAGGCACACCCGCCACTATCATGCTTGAGAAGGCCGGCGTCGGCTTCACGCTGCATGAATACGATTACGATCCGAATGCCGCGCGCATCGGCTTGCAGGCGGCGGAAGCACTCGGCGTGTCGCCGGCGCGGCTTCTCAAGACACTGATGGCGAAAGCCGGCGGCACCATCGTCTGCGTGCTGGCGCCGTCGGACAGGGATGTCAGCCTGAAGAAGCTCGCCGCCGCCGCCGGCGCAAAAGACGCGGCGATGCTGCCGCCGGCCGATGCCGAACGCGCCACCGGCTATCATGTCGGCGGCATCTCTCCGTTCGGCCAGAAGAAGCGCGTCGCCTATTTCATCGATGCATCCGCGCTCGCGCATCCGACCGTCATCGTCAATGGCGGACGGCGGGGCTTGCAGATCGAGATCGCCCCGGACGAACTGCTCAGGCTGCTCGGCGCAAGCCCGGCGGATCTTTGCGCCTAGCTGTTACTCCGCCGCCTGCGCGGCCTCGGAGATATTGTCGAGCGAGGAGATGATGTGCTCGGCCAGCGCATCCGCCAGCGCCGAGCTCTCATGCGGATTGCGCACCAGGCCGACTCGGCAATAGGGCAATTCCGGAAAACCATCCGCCGGGGTCAAGACGCGCATGCCCGGCCGCAAACCGGATTCCGCCATCACCGAAACCGCCAGCCCGGCGAGCACGGCCGCCGCATAGGCGCCCGCATTCGAGCTCGTATACAGAATACGGTGCGGGCGTCCGACCTTCTCAAGTGTGTCGAGCGCGATGCGACGCCAGCAGCAGCTCTGCTTGCCGAGCGCAAGCGGCAGCGGATCTTCGCAATGCGTGGCGTGCCGCGATGAGGTCACCCAGAGCAGACGTTCCCGCCGGAATGCTTCCGACGGACGCTGGCCTTCAGCGGCGGTGACAATGGCGAGATCGAGCTCATTGGATTCGATCCGCTCCAGAAGATCCGAGGACGGCTCGCACAACACCGTCAGTTCGACGCCGGGATAGGCGCGGGAGAATCGCGCCATGATCTCCGGCAGATAACGGTCGGCATAATCGTCGGGCACGCCGAGCCGCACCCGGCCGGACAATTCCTTGCCGGAAAAAGCCGCCAGCGCCTCCATGTTCAGCTTCACGATGCGGCGCGCGTAATCGAGCAGCTTCTCGCCATCCTCGGTAAGTTTGGACGCGCGCCCGTCGCGTGCAAAGACCGGCTTGTCGAGGCGTTCCTCGAGCCGCTTCATCTGCATGGACACGGCCGACTGCGTCTTGTGCACCACCTCCGCCGCCTTGGTGAAACTGCCGGTCTCGGCAATCGCGATGAAGGTTCGCAACTGATCGACATCGATCATGGTGGTCATGAGCTGTCCGCCTCAAAACATCACTATCTCTGATTATTCAGATTAAAAACATTCGTTTCACTTATCAATGGGGGCCGGCCATATTCGCCGCCACGAACGCGCGAAATCGGGTGGCTCCGCCCTGAACCGGCGAACAGATTTCGCCAACCAAGAAATTCAGGAGGCCGGCATGGCTTCAACCGAACATTACAGACAGGCGGCGTCACCGCCCTTCCTGGCTCTGGCGATTGCCGGCCTGCTTGGCAGCCTTCGCAAGCTGTCGCAGGCGCTGAAAAACCGTCGCGCCGCCTGGACGCTCGCCGGGATGGATGAGCGGATGTTGCGTGACATCGGACTGAGCCGGAGCGATCTGCGCGATGCCTATGCCGAGCCGCTGTGGCGTGACCCGACCGATATTCTGGCCGCGCGGGTCCGCGACCGCCGACGCAGCCGGGCGGCCCCCGACGCGAAGGACTCCTTCGCGTCGCCACCCTTGGTGCCGCCAGACGGTTTCAGCGTCCCCGACACCAACCGGCCGTCCCAATACACGCTGTGACCGCCTCTGCCCCTGGCCGGTCCTCCCGACAGGCCAGACGATCCGCCCGCGCTTCCCCTCGCACGTCGGCGGATCTGCGCCCGCCGAGCCCTCGGCGGTCGCTTTTTTATGCGCAAACTTAGAAGGCGCGTCCGAGCGCCTTCTGGGTGACGCCGCGCCGGTCCTTCACCACACCGATGGTAACGCCCAGGCGTTCGATCTTCGCGATCACCCGGCCCTCGACCAGCCTGTCGCAATTCATGTGTGTGGGCGCGATGTAGAAATCGGCCTCCAGCCATCCCGGCGAGGCCTGCAAACGCTTGTCGGCATAATTCTCAAAGGAGAATCGCTCGCCGCATACACCGACGGTGTAGGTCCGCGGCGACTTTTCATGCGCCAGATTGAGATAATTCTGCAGCGCCTGCACCGCCTCCGGCATCATGTTGACCCAGTAATCCATTTCATAGCGGCGCTCGGCGCCTTGCAGGCCACCGACCAGAGAATTGTAGAACATGTATTCATAGGGATGCAGCCGCACGAGCAGCGCGGCATTCCATGTCAACGCGGCGGCGAGCGCGACAACAGCCACGGTTCGGGCAATGCGCCAGGGCTGCAGCGACCTCAGCAACGCGTCGAAGCCGATTCCGGACAACACGGCGAGCGGCGGCATCACGAAGAGAAAATGGCGCATGCCGGTGAAAGCGGGACCCTCCGTCACCATTTCGCAGAAGACCGGAAACATCGCGACGAAGGCGATGAAGGCGACATCAATGCGGCGGCGTCCGCCGTCACGCTCCCCGTCTGCAGGCCGGACCGCAAACGCAATGGCGCACGCCGCACCGGTCAGGATCAACAAGGGAGACTTGATCGCCAGATAAACGGGGACGTACCACCAGGGCACGTCGGCCATCTTGTAGATTTCGCCGCCGACAATGGTGCGGATCTCATAATGGAAATGCGCGAAGGAAAAGATTGCGCGCAACGGATTGAGCGGCGCCTGTGCCGCCCAGGGCCAGGCCGCGATCATAATGAGGTATGCGAGCGCCAAAACGGGAATAAAGCGCCATCCCGAACGCACCGCAAACGACGCGGCGGATTTAACTCCGTCCGCAGCGCCCCAAAAGCGCGATGCCGCCAGCATGACCGCAATGCCGGCATAGCCGATCAGCAAGAAGCCCAGCGCGCGCAAACCGGTGGCGGCGCCGAGCAACACACCGAAACCGATCAGATCGCCCCAGCGCGGTCGCGGAAAATTGCGGGACGCGCGTAGCAGAAAATAGATCGCGCCGATCATCGCGGCGGCAAAAGGAATGTCCTTGGTGTGATTGAACATGGCGCCGAACCAGGGACCGCATAGCGTCAGGGCCAACGCCGCGATCAAGCCGGCGCGGGGTCCCGCTATCAGCCGCGCCACCGCAGCCGTCGCGCCTATGCCGGCGCCGCCGGTGATCAGGATTCGATTGCCTGCGGCCGGATGCGGATGACCGTTGCCCGCCGCCGCGGCCATGTCGCGAAGCATCGCTGTCATACCGTCAACCCCCTTGACGA
>JAEWCJ010000299.1 GCA_023390695.1 Pseudomonadota bacterium
CGCGCCCGAGCGGCGCGGGGGGCGGCGCAGGGTTGGCCCGCGGCGCCTCGGCCTGCACCGTCTCCAGTTGGAGGGAGACAAGCGCCGCCAGGACGGCCGAAGCCGCGATCGCCCAGATCAGCTGGACCGGCTGGATCAGGTCCAGCAGAAGCCCGGCGCCGAGATTGGCGGCGATGAAGGCGGTCGATCCCCACAGCCGGATGTTGCCATACGAACCGCCATGGACCTTCAGCCCCTTGAGCGCGAGCGCTTCCGACAAGGCCACGATCGGCGTATGCGCGATCGAGGCAACCGTCACCGCGAGCAGAATGGCGAGCGCCCCCTCGGTGAAGCCGATCGCGATATAGCCGGCGGCGGCCGCAATGGCGGCGGCCATCAGCGTTTCGCGCAGGGCGCCATAGCGGTCGGCGATTCGGGTCAATGCCGGCACCGCCACCACCCGCACGAAAGCGGGGGCCGCCAAAATCAGGCCGATCTGGGCGGCGTCCAGCCCCTTGGCTGCGAGCCAGACCGGGAAGAACGGCAGCTGGATGCCAATCAGCACGAAATACGCGGCATAGAACGCCGACAGCCGGGGGACGAAACCGCTGGTGGATAACTTGGCGGGAGTGGTCATGAAGGCGGTTGAACGCTTGGAAGGTCGATGCCGCATGCGTAGCTTCGGCCGCAGCCAATGTCAGAAGAAAAACGGGCTCTGGCCCGGCATTCTGCGCCGCCCAATGAGGCGGACTATGAAGCAATCCTCGCCGCGGTCATGGAGACGGGCCGCGGACGTTGGTTTTTGCACGAATTCGCCCAGCGCAACCGCCATGCGGAGACCCGCGGCGTGCTGTCCGCCATCGAGCGGATCGAGGGGCTGCTGCGCACCCAAGGCGGCGAGACCCTCCCCGCCCCCGACCAGGCAGGCCCCAGCCAGATCGCCACCGCCATCATGCGGGCCCAGGCGATGCTGGGCGCGACCACCGACGAGGAGGCCTCGAAGGTCTTCGAAGCGGTCGGACAATCGCTGGAAGCCGCACAGGTGCGCCTGCGCGCGATCCTGACCCGGCTGGAGGACACCGCCACCGCCTTGCGCGAGGAAGGCGGCCAGGGCCGCATCTGCAGCGACCTCGACCGGCAGATCCGCGATCTCGAAACCGGCTGCGCGCAGTTCGACGATGCCTCGGGCGATGTCCGCATTCTCATCGCCCTGCTGAAAGAGATCGAAAGCCAGCTCGCTCCGCAGCCGGGGACGACTGACGCGCCTGTGTCTGCGCCTGCGGCAACCCCGGCGTCGGCTCCGGCCACACCGACGGCTGCACCGCCCGCCGATTCCGGAACAATCGCTGCGCCGCCGCCCCCGCCTGCCGGGGCAACCGGCGCTGCCGCGGACATCCGGACAGACCTCGCCGAGGATGAAAATGATGCATCGCCGACGGCGGCGCTGCCGGAAATAGCACGATCCGAAGCGCCCGGCGCGCAACCGTCGCTTCCGGAGCCCGCCGCCAATAAAACCAGGCCACAGACCGGCGCTAGCGACGAGGCCGCATCGCCATCCGCAAGCATGATCGCAACGCTGTGGGGCAATCGTATCTCCGATCCGGCCGATTTCCTGCTCGAACCGCTGCCGCAAGACGAGACCGCGCAAGGCCTTGCTCCCGCGGCCAAGGAATTCACCGCTATCGACTTCAAGCCGGCGCAGCCGAAAGAACGGCCGGCCGCATCCTTGCCACTCGATTCATTCGATCCGCTGGCGCCGCTGCGCGCGCTCAGCGACGAGGAAAAGATCGCACTCTTCAGCTAGAGAGTGCCGCCGAAAGCGATCAATCCGCGATCAGCCGGCAAAAAAGCTCCGTGTCGACATTGCCGCCGGAGAGAATGCCGACGACGACCTTGCCTCTGACGTCGAGCTTGCCGGCGAGCATGGCGGCAAGCCCGATGGCGCCGCCCGGCTCCACCACAAGCTTCAGTTCGCGCCACGCAAAGGCGACCGCCTCGCCGACCTCGTCGTCGCTCGCCGCGACGCCCTGACCGATGAGCTTTGAGGTGATCGGAAAAGTCAGTTCGCCCGGCCGCTCCGACATCAGCGCGTCGCAGATGGTCCCGCTCATATGCGGATTCTTCTCGCGCTGGCCGCTCTTGAACGAGCGCAGCATGTCGTCGAAACCTTCCGGCTCGGCGGTATAGAAGACCGTCTCCGGCACCTGGGTCTTCATCGCCAGCGAAATGCCGGCGGCAAGCCCGCCCCCGGAAGCGCCGATGACCGCGAGATCCGGCTTGAGACCGAGTTTGACGAGATCCTCAATGATCTCCAGACCCGCCGTTCCCTGTCCGGCAATAATAAACGGATCGTCGAAAGGCGGTACCAGCGTGGCGCCGCGTTGTCGCACGATGTCGTTGGCAATCGCCACACGATCCTCGCTGTTGCGATCATAGAGAACGACGTCCGCCCCCATCTCCGCAGTGCGCTCGCGCTTGGGACGCGGCGCGTCTTTCGGCATCACGATGACCGCCGGCATGCCGAGAAGCTTCGCCGCCGCCGCAACCCCTTGCGCATGGTTGCCGGAGGAAAAAGCGACGACACCAGCCGCACGACGTTCCGCCGGAATCGACGACAGCTTGTTATAGGCGCCGCGGAACTTGAACGAACTCGTACGCTGCAACGTCTCCGCCTTCAGGAACACGCGGGCGCCGAGACGATCGTCCAGCACCGGCGAACGGATCAGCGGCGTGCGGACGGCGACACCGTGCAGCCGTTGCGCGGCGGCTTCGATATCGGAAAAACTCGGCGCGGAAACGGCGGCAATGGTCATGCCGAACGGTAACGCCGGTCAGGGCCGGATCGCAAGGCGTCAAAAATCAGGCCTGGGCATCCCATAATGCCTCCAGACGGCGGCGAAACGCCTTGGGCGATTCCGCGAACAGGCGCGTCGCGACACGCGATGCCATCCTCACATATTCGGCCTGCTGATGGGCGATCAGCGGGGTCAGCTTGGATCGCCAATACGCGAGCGGCTGATGCGGCAACGTCAGTTGGGTGAGGACATGCAGATCCTGCACGCGGCCGAGCCGGGTCCGCAACCGCTGCGCCTCGTCCACCCAGATGCGGCCGAGCCGCGGCCAGGCCGGCTCGATCAGTTCCATCTGGTAGCGATGCTCGACCACACGGCGGCGCAATTCGTGCAGATCGTCGGGCGATGCCGACTTCCAGTCCTTGGGCAGGGCACGGCGCGCGCGGCGATAGGTTTTGGCGAGACATCCCGCAAGGTCGCTGAACGTCAGCGGATGCAGCGCCCAATGCGAGACGTAATATGACGCGGCCGCGATATAATCGGCGAATTGCTGACGCGTCTCCTCATCCCAGATCGTCGCCTCCTTCTCGACGCGCAAGTCCTCAAGGCGGCGGTAAATCGCCACCAGGTTCTGCGGCGACAAGGTCGGGGGCAGATCGTAGGTGCCGGCGATGGTGTCGTGAAAAGCATCGATCGCCGATTGCGCATCGCGCGCCACCGTCAATTTGCGCGCCAGCGTGCGCGCATCGTCGCGCAGCCCCTGGTGCTGATCGGCCAGGAACGGCGACAGCATCTTGAGGAAGGCCCGCCACTGTTTCATGGCCCGGCGGATGTCGTGCACCACGACCTTGTCGTCGAGGCTCCTGTCCTCGAGGATGTCGTGCGCCTGCCTCAGGAGATGCGCAGCGATCGCCTGCAACGTCTCGCCAACCGGACTGCCGGGCTTCAGGGCGGGTGGCTCATTCATGGGATGGACGGGCTTCCATATGGGCCAGGCGATGCTGCCTCATGGAGCCCGCGACTGTCCAGACGGGCGCGACGTCACGCGGCCTGCGCGGGGACCAGTTGCGGCAGTTCGATGCGCTGGGTCGGGTCCGCCGTCCAGCGGATGATCTCGAAGCGGCCGTCATGGTGCTCGACAACCGCGGTGCAATTCTCGACCCAGTCGCCGCAATTCACATAACGGATGCCGAGATCGTCCTGGATCGCGGCGTGATGGATATGCCCGCAGACGATGCCGTCGACCTCGTGCTTGCGGGCATCGGCGACGAGCGCCTTCTCGTATTCGCCGATATAGGACACCGCGTTCTTCACCTTCAGCTTGGCCCATTGCGACAGCGACCAATAGCCGAGCCCGAAGATGCGCCGCAGGTAGTTGAAACCGCGGTTGACAACGATCGCCAGGTCATAGGCCTTGTCGCCGAGCAGCGCCAGCCAGCGCGCCTGCGTCACCACGAGATCGAAGTGGTCGCCATGCACCACGAGATAGCGTCGGGCGTCAGCAGCGACGTGAATGGCGTGTTCGACCACCTCGATGCCGCCGAAATGCGTGCCGTAATAGCCGCGCAGGAATTCGTCGTGATTGCCGGGGATGTAGACGATGCGGGTGCCCTTGCGGACCTGGCGCAGGAATTTCTGCACCACGTCGTTATGCGATTGCGGCCAGTAC
>JAEWCJ010000347.1 GCA_023390695.1 Pseudomonadota bacterium
CCCGCCGGCGCCGGCCACCACGACGCGGTCGCCGAGTTGCACTGCCGCCGAGCTGCCGAATGGCAACGCCGGCAGATCGACCCGCGCCAGCGCCTGCACCAGGCCGAAGCCGGTTTCCTGATCGACGGCCAGCGCATGACCAGGCACCACCTGGCCATCGGCAAGATGGAGCCAGATCGTTTCGGCTTCCGTGATCAGGTAACCAATGGTGAGGATGAGTCCATCGCTGCGGATGACGACGCCGTGCCCCGCACGCTCGGTACCCAGCGTATCCGCGGTGAAGGCATCCGAAGGGACCTGCGAGCGCAGCCCGACCACCGACAGCAGCGCCGTGTCGAGATCATAGGCTTAGTCGCCGCGCTTGGGCTGAACGGAAACGGGAACCTTCCAATCGCTGAGGGACGCCATCTCACCCTTCACTTCACCGGTCGTTTTTGATCATTTTGATGATCGACCTCTGCCAAACCTGCCGCTATGACATGAACGAAATCAAGCTCGATCCGGCTCGGCGCACATCTAACGACTGCGTGAGGGCGCTTCGCTGATGCCTTCATCCTGCCTAATCTGTACGCCATAGGATTCGGACAAATCACGTCTTTTCATGTTTGGGGGACATCGAGGCATGAGTTTGCGGGAACAATCCGCCCTGGTCGTGGCAATAGCCGGGCTGGCACTTCTGGCCGGCAGTGCGGGTGCGCAGACCCCTTACACCTATCCGCAGGGCGGCTATCGCGGTGTGGAAGGCCCCGACGGAGTGATGACCCGGGCTCCCGATACCGACAGGCGAGCCTATCCCGCCAATCAGGGCTCCGGGCCTGATAGCGTTCCCTATCCTGTCGAGCCGCATGCAGGCGGCCAGCCGCTGCAGCCGTCGATTGCAGCACCCGAACCTTATCCCGAACCGCAGATCGTGCGCCGCCCCCCGGGCTACAATCCTTCGGATGCCGCGCCTTCCGGCTATGGCGCGATGCCTCCCTATGACGACCGGACTGGCGCCCGCCCCGATGCAACGCCGCCCGGCATACGGCCGCCGTCCGACGTCCCGAATCCCGGAGTCGCGGCCACCACTCCCGGCGCGCCTGCAAATCTCGCAGCGCTGCCGCCGGAGGATCAGCCGGAAACCGGCGAGCCGAAGGAATTGCCGCCGCAATTCCGGCGGCAGATCGTGGATTACCAGACCAAGGAACCGGCCGGCACCATCATCATCGATACGCCGAGCACGTTTCTCTATCTCGTGAACGGCGATGGTACCGCTCTCCGCTACGGCATCGGCGTCGGCCGCGAAGGCTTTACCTGGGCCGGCACCGAACGCATCACCCGCATGGCGGAGTGGCCGGACTGGCATCCGCCGGCCGAAATGATCGAGCGCCAACCCTACCTGCCGCGCTTCATGGCCGGCGGTCCCGGCAATCCGATGGGAGCGCGCGCGCTGTATCTCGGCAAGACGATCTATCGCGTGCACGGCACCAACCAGCCTTCGACCATCGGCCAGTTCGTGTCGTCGGGCTGCATCCGCATGCTCAACGAGGATGTCGAGGACCTCTATAGCCGCGTGAAGGTGGGCGCCAAGGTCGTGGTTCTCGGCGGTGCCCGCGGCCCGTCGGCCTCCAACACCTCAGCAACGCGATAGCTCCAACAATCCAGCGTCCTCTTTTTCGCACCTGTGACGTAAGCGCAACAGCGCAACGATCACTCATTAGCGTTGCGTGCGATCTCGACTATGCGCGTTGCGCCCCCGTGCGTGACGACGGGAACCGAATCAGAAAGAATATTTCCCGCAGGGGATTCGGTGCGAATTTCGTCGTGAGCATCGTCCGTGATCCCGACGGTGGCGCAATGCGTCGGCGAAGATTTCTCTTTTTGTGTCACTGCGTGTGTCACCCGTATGCGGGCGGCCGTGGAAGGACTCTGATTCATGCTGCCCGATCTGCGGATCGTTATCGCAGCCGTCATTTCGACGTTCCTCTTCACCGTGGGCGTCGGATTTTTTGCCTCGTCCCGGCTCATTCATGAGCAGATGACAGCGCGCGTCGACACGCGCGGCTTCGACGACACGCCCATCAACCGCATCGCCCTGAACTGGCCGGAGCCGACCCGGATCGAACGCAAGGTCGAGCTGGATTTTGCGGTCAGCAAAGCAGCCCCGAATCCGGTGCGGGACGTCACCAGCGTCGCCGAACAAATGTCGATACCGCCAAAAGCGGAGATACCCGATGCGGTCCAGCATGGACCTGTCCGGGACGAAGCGGCTGGGGATCCAGTCGCCGACACGGCACCGGCCCCCGCAAATGCGGAACCGGAAATGGCGGCTGCAGAGCCGGAGATTCCGGCCGATGACCTGGCGTCAAACGCCGAACCGCCTGCGGCGACCGCCTCAGAACCATCGATGTCAAAGCTTGAGACAATCTCGGAATCATCCGCGCCGAAGACCGACGCTGCCGATTCCGAGCCAGTTCCGTCCGTTGCAGCGGCCTCGGATCCGGCCGAAAGCCCGGCCCAAGAGACAAGCCCCTCCGCGCCAAGTTCAGAAGCGTCCGCCACATCGGAGGCCACCGCCGATCCGACCCCGGCCGGCGACACGCGGGTCGTCGTGCATCTGGATGAGACCGCGCATGAGCCCGACACCCCGCCGTCGGAAGCGACCGGCTCGATTGCGGCTCCCGCAACACCGGAGATCGGCAATATTCCGCTGCCAGAACCGCGCCCGAACTTGGCAGCCCTGACCGACACCCCGGCGGCCCGCGACGTCGCCGCTCTCCCGACAGCCGAGACGGCGAACACGCCCGCCATCCGGAAAAAACGACCGCGCCGGGCCACGCGGCGGCCAACGCAAAATCCGGCTCCGCAGCCCGTGCAGCCCCAGCCTTTCAAACTATTCGGGCTGTTTCCCATACAGCCGCAAGTGCTGCCGTTGCAGACGGTATCGACTCCCACCCCCTAGAGTCTTTCACCGTTTCGTGGAAACGGCGAAAGACTCTAGGCATTTGGTTAGGCGCGTTTTCTTCACGCGAACCGGTGCCCACTTCGCTTGAAAACGCGCTAGTGTCGTGGTTCAGAAATTCGCTTCATTGTTGAATCCGAAGTTAGCTCTCGGAGGTGCTGCAAAATGAGGCGAGCTTCGGATCCGGGACACTGGGCCGGCGCGATTTCGCATCGACGCGCCATTCCCCTATAACGCGTCTCCTGGAAACGCCGCCGCACGTAGCGGCAAAAGGGCCGTCGATCATGGTGGCATTGTCAGTACTTGATCTTTCGCCCGTCGTCGCCGGCGGCTCGGCTGCACAATCGCTGCGCAACACGCTCGATCTGGCCGAACACGCCGACCGCCTCGGCTATCGGCGCTACTGGGTCGCCGAGCACCACAATCTTGCGAACATCGCGAGTTCGGCGCCTGAAATCATGATCGGCCAGATCGCCGCGCGCACCTCGCGCATGCGGATCGGTTCGGGCGGCGTGATGCTGCCCAACCACGCGCCGCTGGCCGTCGCCGAGCGCTTCAAGGTGCTGGAGGCGCTCTATCCCGGCCGCATCGATCTTGGCATCGGACGCGCGCCGGGAACGGATCACGTGACGTCGATCGCGCTGCGCCGCCGGCAGGATGTGCGGGAGGACGATGATTTTCTGGAGCGGTTTCAGGAATTGCTATTGATCGAGAACCACGGATTTCCCAAGGAGCACCCATTCAGCAGCATCCGCGCCATGCCGTCGGACGTGCCGCTGCCGCCGATCTGGCTGCTCGGCTCCAGCGACTACAGCGCGCAGCTTGCGGCGTCGATCGGCGCCGGCTTTTCCTTCGCGCATCATTTCGCAAGTCACGATGCAACAGCGGCCATGCGGACATATCGCGACCGGTTCCAGGCGTCCACGGCGCTTCCAGCGCCCTACGCCATTCTCGCGACGGCGGCCGTGGTCGCCGATACTGAAGAGGAAGCGGACCGGTTGGCATCGACCATCGACCTGAATTTCGTGCGCCGCGCGAAAGGCGATTATCTTCCGCTGGAAAGCCCCGAGACGGCGCTCGCCTATCCTTATACGCCCATCGACCGCGACCGCATCAGACAGAACCGGTCGCGCCTTTTTGTCGGAACGCCGACATCGATCGAAAAGAGACTGGCGCCGTTGATTGAAACGACGCAGGCCGACGAAGTGATGATCACCAGCATGATTTACGATCATGCGGCGCGGAAGAAATCCTACACGTTGCTGGCACAGGCTTTCGGCCTTTCTCCCTGACAGGTCCCGCCTGTTTTTACACACGGGCCTGACCAGGATTGCATCTACTTGCACGCGACAGCGGCGGGCCGTATTCGCTTGACCACGAATATCATTACATGAATGGAGGACCCCCTTGGGCACGCACATTTCGCTGACCACCTCGGACCATCACGAGCTCGCCGCTTATCGCGCAGAACCGCAGGGCAAGCCTAAGGGCGGGATCGTCGTCGCGCAGGAGATTTTTGGCGTCAACAGCCACATCCGCAACATCTGCGATCGGCTGGCGGCAGCGGGGTATGTGGCCGTGGCACCAGCTCTGTTCGACCGCTTCGTGCGTGATTTTGAATCCGGGTATTCGCCGGAGGAGGTCGCGCATGCGCGCACCTATCTCGGCCAGATCGATTGGGACAAGATGTTGCTCGATATCGCCGCCGGCGTGCAGGACGTGCAATCCGCCGGTCCGGTGGGAGTTGTCGGCTTCTGCATGGGCGGCAGCGTCGCGTATCTGGCCGCCACACGGCTGGCGGGAATATCGGCTGCTGTTGCCTTCTATGGCGGGCAGATCGTGAAATATGCTGACGAGAAGCCGAAATGTCCGGTCCAGATGCATTTCGGCGATCAGGACGCAGGCATTCCGATGAGCGATGTCGAGATCATCCGGCAGAAGCGTCCCGACACGGAAATCCATGTCTATCCGGCGGGGCACGGTTTCAATTGTGATGAGCGCGCAAGCTATCACGAAGCCAGCGCAAAGCTCGCCTGGCAGCGCACGCTGGACTTCCTCGGAAAGACCCTGACGTGAGCTCGAGCGCTCACAACCATCTTTCGCTGATGGTCACGGTATCGCCCGGGCGGATGGGATAATTGAGCGGCACGCGCTGGCGCAGCATCTGGCCATTGATGTTGCGGGTGATGGTGATCTGTTTCTTGTCGGCGCGCGGCGCATAACCGCCGGCGATGGCCACCGCGCTTTCGGCGGTCATGTTGGGAACATAGGCATATTGGCCGGGCGCGTTGACTTCGCCGAGGATGAAGAAAGGCCGATAGACTTCCACTTCCACCGAGACATACGGCTCGCGCACGTAACCTTGCTGCAATCTGGCGGTGATCGCTTGCGCCAGATGGGCGGTTGTCGATCCGCGCGCAGGCACCGCCCCGACCAGCGGCAGCGAGATGTTGCCGGCGGTATCGACAAGATAGGAATTGGAGAGCCCGTCCTGGCCGAAGACCTGCACGCGCAGGCGATCGCCGGAATCGAGCCGGTAGGGCTCGCCCGGCAGGCCGGCGGGCTGCGCCGGCAGATAGGGATCGGCGGGTGCGGCCACGACCGTAGGCGCAGCCACGACGGGCATGCGTTGCGTGACGGCCGGGGCCGGCACATAGGGGCCCCCCATCGGGGCGGCCTGCGGCTGCGCATACACATAAGTGGGCGCGCTGCGCCGGGCGCAGCCGGTGACCGCGAGTGCAACCAGCATCACCGTCACCAGGCAGTTCAAACGCGAAAAACGCCGCATCCTGCGAATCCGGACCCCACTTAATTGAGGCCCGATTAACGCGTCATATGGTTAATAAAGTCTCACTGCAGCGCAGCAACGATGCGCAGCTTTGCGATCAGCTCGCGACGCGCCGTCTTGCGGGCGCCTTTTCTTCCGCCGGCTTGGATTTCTCCGCCAGACGGTCGGCGATCGCGACGATCAGCATGGATCCAAGGAAGACGACGTGGATGCCGGCCAGCCAGTAGAGCTTCTTGTCCTCATAGAGGCCGACATTCATGAACGCCTTCAGCAGCTGGATCGCCGAAATGGCGACAATCGACGACATCAGCTTCTGCTTCAGTCCGCCGAAATCGACCTTGGTCATCCATTCCGGACGATCGTGCCCGACCTGTTCGAAGCGGGAGACGAAGTTTTCATAGCCGGAAAAGATCACAATCACGATCAGGTTGCCGACGAGAACGAGATCGACCAATCCCAGCAC
>JAEWCJ010000423.1 GCA_023390695.1 Pseudomonadota bacterium
CCCGGCCTTGCCCGTCATCCTTCGAGGCTCGCGATCTGCGATCGCTCGCACCTCAGGATGACGGATGGAGCATTCTCGTTGGAAATATGTCATGCGCTCTTATCTCTTCGTTCCCGGCGACTCCCCCAAGAAACTCGACAAAGGCATGACCAGCGGCGCCGACGCCGTCCTGATCGATCTTGAGGACTCGATCTCGACCGAGCGCAAGGCGGACGCACGCCAGACCACGGCCGCATTCCTGAAAGAGGCGATCGCGACGCCGAACCGCCCGCGCCTGTTCGTGCGCGTGAACGGCCACGACACCGGCCTGATCGACGACGATCTCGATGTGGTGATGGCCGGCAAGCCGGACGGCATCCTGCTACCGAAGGCGGAAGGCGGTGTGTCGGTGACACATCTGGACGCCAAGCTGACCACGCGCGAAGCGATCCAGGGCATTGCCGATGGCGCAACCAAGATCATGGTGCTGGCGACCGAAACGGCGGTGGCGATGTTCACCGCCGGCACCTACAGGGGGTCGAGCCCGCGCCTGATGGGCCTGACCTGGGGGGCGGAGGACCTGTCCGCCGAACTCGGCGCGGAAGCCAATCGCGACAAGGACGGTCATTTCCTCGATCCCTATCGTCTGGCGCGCAGCATCTGCCTCACCGCAGCGGCCGCCGCCGGGGTGCAGGCGGTCGACACCGTCTATGTCGATTTCCGCAATCTCGACGGTTTCCGCCGCGAGACCGAGGACGGCCGCCGCGACGGCTTCACCGGCCGCATGGCGATCCACCCATCGCAGGTGCCGGTCATCAACGAGGTGTTCACGCCAACGCAATCGGCCATCGATCACGCCCGCCACGTGATCGCGGCCTTCGCGGCGGCGAACGGTGCCGGCACCGTCGGCATCGACGGGCTGATGTATGACCGCCCGCATCTCGTGCGCGCACAGCAGGTGATGGCGCGGGCGAAAGCCGCGGGGCTGGGGTAATTTTCTCACCGTCACCCTGAGGTGCGAGTGAGCGAAGCGAACGAGCCTCGAAGGATGACGGAGAAAGGCCTTCGCGCAATCGCGCTCCTAGGCCACCACCGGCCCCTCGCCCGCCGCGATCATGTTCGCGACCCGGAAGCCCGATCCTGCGCCGAGCGTCCAGCCGAGCGTGCCATGACCGGTATTGAGCCAGAGATTGCTGTAGCGGGTGCGCCCGACATACGGGATGTTCGAGGGCGTCGCCGGGCGCAGGCCGGTCCAGAATGTCGCGCGTTCGAAATGGCCGGCGCGCGGAAACAGCTCTCTCACATGGCGCAGGATCGCCCGGCAGCGCGTCTCGTTGAGGTCGCGCGAATAGCCCGACAATTCGGCGGTGCCGGCGACGCGCAGCCGGTCGCCGAAATTGGAATAGACCAGCTTGAATTCGTCGTCGGTCAGACTGGTGACCGGCGCGACATTGGAGCCGTTGGTGGGGATCGTCACCGAATAGCCCTTGGCGGGATAGATGTTCAGCCGCACGCCGTGCGGACGCAGGAACGGCGCCGACCAGCAGCCCATGCTGACGACGACATCGCGCGCACGCAGTGTGCGATAGCCGTCCGGGCCGCAGACCTCGACCGCATGAACCTTGCGCGCGGCGCGGTCAGCATGCAAAGCCGTCACCTGATGGCTGTAGTGGAACACGCCGCCGAGTCCCTCGCAGACGCGCGCCAATTCCTGCGTGAATTTCAGCGCGTCGCCGCTCTCGTCTTCGGCGGTGAAGGTCGCGCCCGCGATCTCTCCGCGCTTCTCCGCGAAGGCCGGTTCGATCTCCACCACCTTGTCGGCATCGATCACCACGCGGTTGCAGCCGAATTTGCGCATCAGCTCCGCAACCGGGACGGCCGCCTCGAATTCGCGCGGGTCGCGATAGAAATGCAGGATGCCCTTGCTGCGCTCGTTGTAATGGAAGCCCTCTTTTGCGCGGATCTGCCGGATCAGGTCGCGGCTTTCGGTGGCGAGCTTCACGATCTCGGTGGTGTGCCGGTCGGCGCGCGACGGCAGGCAATCGACCAGGAATGTCGCGATCCACAGCCATTGATGGATGTCGAGCCGTGGCCGGAACAGCAGCGGCGCATCGCTCTGGAACAGCCATTTCAGCACCTTGAACGGCGCCGACGGATTGGCCCAGGGCTCGGCATGACTGACCGACACCTGTCCGCCATTGGCGAAGCTTGTCTCAAGGCCGGCCACGGGCTGGCGGTCGATCACACAGACCGACTTGCCGTTGCGCAAGTTCCAGTAGGCCGTGTTGACGCCGACAATGCCGGCGCCCAGCACGATCACATCGAAATCATTGGATGAAGAATGGGGAGGATGAGTCATCAGGCACTCCAGAGTCCGGCGCGCAGACGTGCTGACACGGCTGCGGCCCCCTCTGTCACTGGCCTGAGAGTTTCGTCGCGCCGCCTGATTGCGGTTGCGACTTACACCGTCGGCGGGAGCCTTTTATCCTTGGTCGCGCGGCCGGACGGAAAACCGGTTTCCACTTTTCCTGGCCACGCTCCCGGCTCCACTCTTCAGAGTGTCAACGTTCGGAGCGGTTCTTTTGCCTGAGAGATTCCGGGGCGGTTGCTCCTTCGGCGCCGGCCCCAATCCGAAGACTGCAGCCGGTCTCTCCCGCTCGTAATTGAGCTATGCGATTCAACCCGGAATGTCGACCCGCTCACGGGGTTATGACTTACCGCGGTACGTCGATGCCGGATCGAAGGCCTGGCCGGCATCGCGGAATTCCATCGTCACCGCGCCGGATTGCTTCAGCGGGATCACACGATAGAAGCACGAGCTGCGTCCGGTGTGGCAGGCGCCGGGCCCCATCTGCTCGACCTTGATCCACACCGCGTCCTGATCGCAATCGACGCGCATCTCGACGACGCGCTGGACGTGTCCGGATTCCTCGCCCTTGCGCCACAACCTCTTGCGCGAGCGGCTGTAGTAATGCGCCTCGCCGGTGGCGATGGTGCGCTCCAGCGCCTGCGCATTCATGTGCGCGACCATCAGGAGGTTGCCGCTCTGCGCATCCGTCGCCACCGCGGTGACAAGACCGTCGGCGTCGAATTTGGGGGAGAAGGTCAGGCCTTCTTCGATGTCGGATGA
>JAEWCJ010000171.1 GCA_023390695.1 Pseudomonadota bacterium
GCGTAGCCGACCGACATTTCCGACTTGTTGCCGGTGGTAAGCACCATCAGGTTGAACTTGTTGGAGACGCCCATGACGATGACGCCGCGCGCCCGCGCCTGCAGATTTTCTTCGGCGACATCGCGCGGCAGGCCCGCGGTCAGCGGCGCCAATGCAGCCTCCAGTCCCTCCACCGCGCTCGCGATCGGCAGCGTCTCGTATTGCACGCCGAGCGCCTTCGCCACCTGCGCGGCATCGTCGAGCCATTCCTGCGAGGTGAATTTGTAGGGCAGCATCAGGCAGCGCACGCGCTCGGGGCCCAGCGCATCGACCGCCATCGCCGCGACCAGCGCCGAATCCACGCCGCCCGACAGCCCGAGCACCACGCCGGGAAACCCGTTCTTGTTCACATAATCGCGCAGCCCGAGGACACAGGCCGCGTAGTCGGCCTTTTCCTGCGGCTCGAGCGCGGCCATCGGCCCGCTCCCGCAATGCCAGCCGTCCGGCGTGCGCGACCAATGCGTGACCGCGATCTCTTCGCCGAACGGAGAGAGCTGCGCGGCAAGCGAGCCGTCGCCGTTGAGCACGAAGGACGCCCCCTCGAACACGAGTTCGTCCTGTCCGCCGACCTGGTTCAGATAGACCAGCGGCAGTCCGGTTTCCATGACCCGCGCAACCGCCACGCTCAGGCGCTGATCGACGACGCCCCGCCGGTAGGGCGAACCGTTCGGGACCAGCAGGATCTCGCCGCCGGTCTCGTGAATGCATTCGGCCGGCTCCGGGCCCCAGATATCCTCGCAAACGGGAATGCCGAGCCGCACGCCGCGAAAGCTGACCGGCCCCGGCATCGGACCAGACGCAAAGACCCGTTTCTCGTCGAACACCCCGTAATTCGGCAGATCGACCTTGAAGCGCAAAGCCGCGATCCGGCCCCCCTCCAGCAGCGCCACGGCATTGTAGAGCTTGCCGCTCTCCGCCCAGGGCGTGCCGATGACCAAAGCCGGGCCGCCGTCGGCGGTTTCCCGCGCCAGGGCCTCAATTTCGGTGCGACACGCGGCCTGGAATGCGGGCTTGAGGACCAGATCCTCCGGCGGATAGCCGGCGATGAACAATTCGGGAAAGAGCACGATATCGGCGCCCTCGCCTGCGGCCTGCGCGCGGGCCTTGCGAGCCCTTTCGGCATTGCCGGCGACATCCCCGACCACGGGGTTGAGCTGGGCGAGAGCGATGGCGAGACGATCCACGGGGCGCTGATTCATGCGAATGGTCTAGCGGGGCACCGGCCCGGCTGCAATGCGGCCCGCCCCTACCAAAAGGCCGCGAGCCGTTCCCACAGCGCCAGCAGCCAGAACAGACCGGCCACCAGCAGGCTCAGACCGACGGCGGCGGAACCCATATCCTTGACCCGGCCGATCACCGGATCACGGTCCGAGGTCACGCGGTCGGCCAGCTTCTCGATCGCGGTGTTCAGCAATTCAACGACAAGGATCAGAACAACAACGGCGATCAGCGCCAGGCGTTTCCAGTTTTCGGTCGCGACCACGAAAGCCAGCGGGATCGCCAGCATCAGCATCACGAGCTCCTGACGGAACGCCGCCTCGCTTGCCGTCGCCGCGCGCAGTCCGTTCAGCGTGTGCAGGGTCGCCCGCAGGATGCGTTGCACGATGTTGTCCAGCCTTGCCCGGAAAAGACCTAAATCAGAAATGGCTGCCTGTCACATACGGACCGAATTTGAAAGAGGCCTGCACGAAAATGCCCATGCGCTCGGTTTTCCAGTCCACGGGTTGCGGACTGCCGCCCCCACCGACAATGTGATTTTCAAAATGGGTATTGCCGTCGGTTTTCATGTTCCAGTAGCGTCCACCAATGCCAAAGGTGACATTGGAATTATACGCATAGGATAGAACGGCTTCGAGCTGATAGCCGTGGCCCGCGCCGTCTTCCGGAAGCCCTCCGGTGAAACTGCCCGGCGCAGTGCCGATCCGCAACCAGTGGAAGTCGGTGCCGTTCAGATGCACATAAGGCAGCCAGGCGCCTTCGACGCGCAACGACCAGCGTTCGGAAAATCTGACTTCCGCTTCAGCGCCCACCCGCACCGATTGCCAGCGGTTGTTCTGCGAAATCATTAGGACCGAGTCGGCAAAGCCCGGCACGCATATGGTGGGATGACCGCCCATCTGCTGGCAGCCATAGGCGCTGACCTTGTCTTCCAGATAATGATAGCCGCCAAACACACCGAGCCGGACATCCTGCCGGCGCAGCAGGTTGAAACCGGCATCGATGCTCACATAAGCGATATGACCTTCGCGCTGCTTGCTGTCCGTGCTGGAATATGCGTTCGGTGGCGGGAAAAAGTCCTCGTCGTTGAGCGAGCCGTTGGGCAGAACACCGCCGCCGGCATAGCCCTTGAGGAAGAAGCCGCTGCTGTGATCGAGCCGGCCATAGGCCTCGCCGGAATGCCCGCTGAGATCGTCATAGGTCAGGCGCGATACCAGATCGTCGCGGCCGGAACCGAACAGATCCTTCTGCGTCTTACCCCAGCTATACCAATAGCGCAGCCCGAATTCGGCGGTGAAAGACGAGACATCGCGCTGCTTGGGAAGAACGGGCCACTTCGCCGGCGGCGGCGGTGGTGGTGTTACTTTTCCCGGCACATAGCCCTGCTCACCCGGAACGTTCGGCCATTGCGGGGCATAATCGGCCGCGCCCGCAAGCGGTGCGCATCCGATCGTCAGAACCAAAACCGCAACATAACGAATTCTACGCGCCACGATTGCCTCCCGCCGCCAGCGCGTAAAATTTGAATCAAATTGTTTTCAATTGCTTGCCGATACGGACGCACGCTCGCGGCGGAGCGTGAGCAACGTTAACGGCAGGTCAGCACCCACCGTTAACGCGCAGTAAAACCGGCCAGCATCAGAGCCCGGAGGCCGCCGACAGCGGCTGGGCCTTGGCCGCACGCTCCTTCTTCAGAAGCTCGGCCACCAGGAACGCCATATCGATCGACTGCTCGGCATTCAGGCGCGGATCGCAGAAGGTGTGATAGCGGTCGTTGAGATCCGCATCGGTGATTGCACGCGCGCCGCCGGTGCATTCGGTCACGTTCTGGCCGGTCATTTCCAGATGCACGCCGCCGGCATAGGTACCTTCGGCCTGATGCACGGCGAAGAAGTCCTTCACCTCCGACAGGATGCGGTCGAACGGACGCGTCTTGTAGCCGCTCGCGGCGGTGATGGTGTTGCCGTGCATCGGATCGCAGGACCAGACGACGACCTTGCCCTCGCGCTGCACCGCCCGGATCATGGTCGGCAGATGCTCGCCCACCTTGTCGGCGCCGAAACGGCCGATCAGCGTCAGACGGCCCGGCTCGTTGTCGGGGTTGAGAATGTCGATCAGCTTCAGCAATTCATCGGCCTTGAGCGACGGGCCGCATTTCAGACCGATCGGATTCTTGATGCCGCGGCAATATTCGATATGCGCGTGGTCGGGCTGGCGCGTGCGGTCGCCGATCCAGACCATATGACCGGAGGTGGCGTACCAATCGCCCGACGTTGAATCGATGCGCGTCATCGCCTGCTCGAAGCCCAGCAGCAGCGCTTCGTGACTCGTATAGAGATCGGTCGTGCGCAGCTCGGGATGGCTTTCGAGATCGAGCCCACAGGCGCGCATAAAGTCGAGCGCCTCGGAGATGCGGTCGGCCAGCTCCTGATAGCGGCGCGCCTGCGGCGAATCCTTCACGAAGCCGAGCATCCATTGATGCACGGTCGCGAGATTGGCGTAGCCGCCATGCGCGAAGGCGCGCAGCAGGTTGAGCGTCGCCGCCGATTGCCGGTAGGCCTCGATCTGCCGGCGCGGATCGGGGATACGCGCTTCCGGCGTGAAGTCGATGCCGTTGATGATGTCGCCGCGATAGCTCGGCAATTCGACATCACCCCGCTTCTCGACCGGTGAGGAGCGCGGCTTGGCGAACTGGCCGGCGATGCGTCCGACCTTCACCACCGGCGAACCGCCGGCAAAGGTGAGCACCACCGCCATCTGCAGGAAGACGCGGAAGAAATCGCGGATATTGTTGGGGCCATGCTCGGCGAAGCTTTCCGCGCAATCGCCGCCCTGGAGCAGGAAGGCCTGCCCGGCGGCGACCCTGGCGAGCGCCTTCTTCAGGCTGCGGGCCTCACCTGCAAAAACCAGCGGGGGAAAGCTTGCGAGCTGCTGCTCGACCGCCTGCAAGGCGGCCTGCTCCGGATAATCCGGCACCTGGACAATGGGCTTTCCGCGCCAGCTCTCTGGCGTCCAACGCTCGGGCACGACAACACTCCTCGCGGCAAGGCCGCGTTCGCTTGAATGGCCGGGGTTATAGCGGGCCTTGGCCGGGATGGCCATAAAATCAGATATAGGCCTTCGGACCGGCCTATTCCGCCGCCTCGCGGACATAACTGGCCGCTTTTTCGCGCATGGTCACCAGTTCCTCGGCGGCGGTCGGATGCACCGCCATCACCGCATCGAAATCGGCCTTGGTCGCCTTCATTTTCACCGCGATGCCGACAAGCTGGATCATTTCGCCGGCCTCGGGACCGACGATATGGCAGCCCACCACCCGGTCGGTCGTGCCGTCGACCACCAGCTTGAAGAACGAGCGGGTATCGCGGGCGGCGACGGCGTATTTCATTGGCCGGAAACTGGTCTTGTAGATATCGACCCGCGCAAGGCGCTGGCGCGCCTCGGCTTCGGTCAGGCCGATGACGCCGACTTCCGGCTCGGAGAATACTGCAGTCGGGATGTCGGAGTGATCGACCTTGATGTCCTTGCCCCCGAACACGGTGTCGGCGAAGGCGTGGCCTTCGCGGATCGCCACCGGGGTCAGCGCGATGCGATCGGTGACGTCGCCGACGGCGTAGATATGCGGCACCGAGGTCTGCGAATAGGCATTCACCTCGATCGCGCCTTTCTCGTCCAGCTTCACGCCTGCCGTCTCAAGACCAAGCCCTTTCACATTCGGGCGCCGGCCGGTCGCGAACATGACCTGATCGACGACCACCGATTCATGATCCGACAGCGTGACGCACAGGCCGTGATCGACCTTTTCGACCGCCTCGACAATGTTGTTGGTCACGATCCGGATGCCGCGCTTGGTCAGTTCGGCGCGCAGGTGTTCACGCACGTCTTCGTCGAAACCGCGCAGGATATTGTCCTTGCGGTAGACCAGCGTCACGTCGGAGCCAAGGCCGTTGAAGATGCCCGCAAATTCCACGGCGATATAGCCGCCGCCCTGGATCAGGATGCGCTTCGGGAGGTCCTTCAGGTCGAAAGCTTCGTTCGATGAAATAACGTGCTCGAGTCCGGCAATGTCGGCGCCCGGATGCGGCCAGCCGCCGGTGGCGATCAGGATATGCCTGGCCCGAACCGTTTCATTCGTCGCCAGCAGCCGCACGGTGTCGGGACCGTCCAGCACCGCCCGGCTCTTAACGATCTCAACCTTGGAGCGCTCGAGATTCGCCGTGTAGGCGGCTTCCAGCCGCGCAATCTCCCGGTCCTTGTTGGCAATCAGCGTCGCCCAGTCGAAGGACGGCTCCGGCACGGTCCAGCCATATCCCGCGGCGTCCTCGAACTCGTCGGCAAAGCGCGAGGCATAGACGAGAAGCTTCTTGGGCACGCAGCCGCGAATAACGCAGGTGCCGCCCATGCGGTATTCTTCGGCAATCATCACGCGCGCGCCGTGGTTGGCTGCAATGCGCGCCGCCCGCACACCGCCCGAACCACCGCCAATCACAAACAGATCGACTTCACGCTGCGCCATGAGTTTCCGTTCCGGTGACTGCTGCAATGCCCCACCTGATCGTCAGATGGTGTGGCCCTTTTTCTTCATCTCGGCGCGGAACAACCCCATCACCTCTTCCGACAGCCGATTCGCCCAGTCCTGGGCCATGGCCAATGTGCCGTCGATGATTTTCGGTTCTTCCTCGATCATCTTCTTGCCGAGCGGCGTCTTGTAGAACGCGGCGATCTCCTTGAGCTCCTGCTCGGTGAACCGCGCGGCATAGATCTTTGCCGCTTCGGTCTTCAGATTGCCGACACGCAGCCCGAGCTGCTTGCGCAGGGTTGCCGCAACGTCATTGAGATCAGCAGACAGATTCGGATTGGTCTGCAGGAAGACGTTCTTTGCCTGCTCGATAACGCCGGGGACCAACGGCTCGAAGATGATCATCGAGCCCTTGGCATCAATAATCTCGGCCGCGGCAGCCACGGACGCGGCCGATGGCTGCTGTTGCTGCGCCGACGCCGTTGCAGGCATCACCAAAAGGGCTCCTGCAAATGCAGCGCGCGACAGCCAGACGAAAACTTGCGATGTCATCCATAACTCCTGCTGAATGAAGACAATCAGGACCGTTCAACCACACGCACGCCGGCGGAACCCGCCAGCACGACCGCGTCGGCCAAACCAATAAATAATCCGTGTTCCACGACCCCCGGGATCGCCGCGAGCCGGTCCGCCGTCAGTTGCGGATCGGCGATTTGTCCGAGCGCGGCGTCGAGGATGAAGTGTCCGCCATCCGTGACGAAAGGATGACCGTCCTTGCCGCGCCGCAGCGTGATCGCAATGCGATCATCGGCGCCGAGCGCCGCGCGAATTTGCCGTTCGGTCGCGGTCAATCCGAACGGTACCACCTCGATCGGCAGCGGAAACTTGCCCAGCACCGGCACCCACTTGGAGTCATCGGCGATGACGACCATGCGCGCGGAGGCGGACGCGACGATTTTTTCCCGCAGCAAGGCACCGCCGCCGCCCTTGATCAGGCTGAGATCGGGGCCGATCTCGTCGGCGCCGTCGATGGTGAGGTCGAGTTCCGGGGTCTCGTCCAAGGTCGACAGCCGGATGCCGCATTGTTCGGCCTGTGCGCGGGTGGCTTCGGAGGTCGGCACGCCGACGACGTCGAACCCGGCGCGCACCTTTTCGCCCAGCAGGTCCACGAGATGCCGCGCGGTCGAACCGGTCCCCAGGCCCAGCCGCATACCCGGCTTCACCCATTCGAGGGCGCGGGCGGCGGCCTGCCGTTTCTGCTGTTCGATATCCATGAGGGCGTGACGTCCCGAGGCGATTTGGCTGCGTTCTAACTCTGATCCGGCGCGGAACCTAGCCCCCAAAAGCGGGTCGGGTTCCTTCGCCCCCTTGCCAGGGCTCGGCCAGAGGGCTAGCCAAGGCCCATGTCTCGCCCCATCGTCGTTTTCGACCTCGACGGTACCCTTGTCGATACCGCCCCGGATCTGGTCGATACCCTCAATCTCATTCTCTCCCGCGAAGGCATCCCGCCGGTCGCCTATGACGCTGCCCGCACCCTGATCGGCGGCGGGGTGCGGCCGATGCTGGAAAAGGCACTGCAAGAACAGGGGAGAAGCCTGCCGACGGCCGATATAGACGCGCTTTTCGCCGCGTTCCTGGAGCATTACGGCGCCCATATCGCAGACCGTTCACGCCCGTTTCCCGGCGTCGAAGCAGCGCTCGACATCCTTGCCGACCGCGGCCTCACCTTGGCGGTATGCACCAACAAGCTTGAATGGCTATCCCTGCGCCTGCTCGACGCGCTCGGTCTCTCGCCACGATTCGCCGCCATTTGCGGGCAGGACACTTTCGGTGTGAAAAAGCCGGATCCGGACGTGCTGCGGAAAACCGTCACCACCGCCGGCGCGGACATCGCGCAGACCATCATGGTCGGGGATTCTGTGACGGATATCCGTCTGGCGCAGGCAGCCCGCGTGCCCGTCGTCGCCGTCGATTTTGGCTACACCGAGGCCCACGTCACCACCTTCAATCCCGACGCGGTCATCAGCCACTATGACAGGCTCCCGGCCGCAATATTCGAATTGCTGCCACAATAATGCAGTGCGGTTTTCCCCATACCGGCCCGCTGTTAACCGTAATTGGCGGGCCAAAAATTGCCACCAGCAGTCAACCTCTGCCTAACCGTGTTGCACCTGTGGTGTCCCATCCGTATGGTTAGGTGGGGACATCGGCCGCATGCGCCGAACGCGAACGAACGGAATAAGCTTATGCACAAAATGCTAGCGATCGCGGCATGCGGTCTTGCGCTGGCCGCGTGCTCGTCATCGGGCGAAATGTTGAAAACCGCCACGCCGACGGTGCCCTTGCAGTTTGAATCGGAGCCTGCCGGCGCCGAGGTGAAGACCTCAGGTGGACAGACCTGCAAGACCCCTTGCGCACTCGCTGTACCGGCCGCCGATTTCATGG
>JAEWCJ010000107.1 GCA_023390695.1 Pseudomonadota bacterium
ATAAGCACGACGGCCCTCTTCCGCCATCCAGTCGATGATGTCGGCGGTGCCGATCACCTCGGCGCGCGCTTCCGGAAACGGCTTGCCCTGCTCCTGGGTCATCACCTTGGCGACATGCTCGGTGCGTTCGCGCAGAAGATCCGCCGCTTTGTGCATGACTTTGGAACGGTCATACGCGCTTGTCGCGCGCCAGACCTGAAGGCCCTTCTCGGCGGATGCGAGTGCGCGATCAAGATCGGCGGAGCTGGCATGCGGCAGACTCGCGAGCATTTTGCCGGTCGCCGGATTGAGCACTTCTTCGCTCTTGCGGTTCGCGCCGTTCAACCATTCGCCATCGATATAGAGCTGAAGATCGGGATACATGCTGGACATAGGTTACCTCTGCTGGCTGTGACGCCGGGGAGAAATCGGGTAGCGATGACCTAGCACCTTCGGAAGCTCATCGCCAACATAACCGCAACAATGCCGCCAGAACGCGGCGGAATGGTTTCAGTGCATGAAAAGCGCGAAGAGTAGCGTCTTCTATCGCCCTGTGAAAACCGGTTTGCGCTTTTCCATGAACGCGCTGCGGCCCTCGATGTAATCCTGGCTTGCGAAGCAGCGCTGCACGCTCGCCGCAATTGCGGGCATATCGCGCTCCGCCTCACCGAGCAGCGCCTGCCCGACGATGAATTTCACCGATGCCACCGTCAACGGTGCGTTCGCGGCGATGGTGTCCGCGTAATTCCTGACGAAATCCTCGAGCTGCGCTTCCGGCACGACGCGATTGACGAAGCCCATGGCCCGTGCCTCTTCGGCGTCGAACTGCCGCGCAGTAAAGAAAATCTCCTTGGTGAAGGACGGACCCACAACGTCGATCAGCCGCTTCAGTCCCGGGTAATCATAGCCAAGTCCAAGCTTGGCCGCCGGCACCGCAAACCGCGCATTCTCGGCTGCGATCCGCATGTCGCAACTCGCGGCCAGGCCGAGTCCGCCGCCAATGCAATAGCCCCGGATCATGGCAATGGTGGGCTTGGGGAAGTCATGCACCCCGGCATAAGCTGTTTCCGTCATCGCATTGTAATGCGCGACGGCTTCCTTGGTGGCACGTTCGGCCCCGAATTTGGAAATGTCTGCGCCGGAAATGAACGCCTTGGTGCCGGCCCCCGTCAGAACGACCACGCGCACGTCATCGTCGTTCCTGTAGTCGTCGAGAATACGAGTGGTTGCCTCCCACATTTCGAGCGAGACGGCGTTATGCCGTTCCGGGTTATTGAAGATGATATAGCCGACGCCGCCTTCCTTGCGGGCCAGCATCTTGTCCGTCTGCGACATAGTTCAGACTCCTCAAATCGCATTGGCCTTGCGAAGCGCCTCGATGTCCGCTCCGCTGAAGCCGAATTCCTGCAGGATCTCTTCTGTATGCTCACCGCGTTCGGGCGTCGGCAGCGCCACCGCGCTCGAGGTCCGCGACAGCGAGACCGGCTGGCGCAGCACATTGAGCGCCCCCCGCTCCTTCGTCGGCATCTGCGTCACGACGCCCAGATGCCGGACCTGTTCGTCGTCGAACATTTCGTCGATGTTATAAATCGGCCCGCAGGCCACGCCTTGCGCATTCAGACGCTCGATCCATTCCGCGCTGGTATACGCCGCCAGTATCTCATTGATGGCCGCGTTCAGCTTGTCGCGGTTCCTTGAGCGCTGCTCGTTGCTGGCATAATCGGGATTCTGCATGAAATGTTCGGCGCCGATCGCCTTGCAGAAGCGAATCCAGGTCGGCGCACCGGTCGTGGCGATATTGATGTAGCCATCGCTGGTTTTATAGACCCCGGTGGGAATACTGGTCGGGTGATTGTTGCCGGCCTGTTTCGGAACCGTCTTGTCGATCAGCCAGCGCGCGGCATGGAAGTCGAGCATGAAGATTTGCGCTTCCAGCAGCGAGGTCTCGACCTTCTGTCCCTCTCCCGATGTTTCGCGCTCCAGCAGCGCCACCATGATGCCGAGCGCCGCGAACAGACCCGCGGTGACATCGGCAACGGCGGTGCCGGCGCGTACCGGACCCTGGCCGGGCAGGCCGGTGATCGACATCAGCCCGCCCATCCCTTGCGCGATTTGATCGAAGCCCGGCCGCTCGCGATAGGGACCGGTCTGACCGTAGGCGGAAATGCTGGCGTAGATGATGCGCGGATTGATCGCGCGAAGATTCCCATAATCGATGCCGAGCCGCGTTTTCACATCCGGACGAAAGTTCTCGATCACCACATCGGCCGATGCCGCCAGCCGCAACAAGGCGGCGCGGCCTGCCGGATTTTTCAGATCGAGCGTCATGCTGCGCTTGTTGCGATGCAGATTCTGAAAATCCCCGGCATGGCGCGGACCGCCGATCGGATCACCCGGCTCAAGCCGGGCCGGGGCTTCGATCTTGATCACATTGGCCCCCCAATCCGCGAGCTGACGCGCGCAGGTCGGACCGGCGCGCACGCGACTGAGGTCAAGCACCGTAAAACGGGAGAGCGCCGTCGAGGCGCGGGGAAACGGCGAATGCGGCAAAGGTTGCCCTTCCGGTCATGCAACTGGGTGCCGACCTTCCCCGATGCCGGGCGCAAATTCAACTCGCCCTTCGCGCCGACTTGACTAAAGTGCGGCGCCGATCCTCCCCGTAATACGGAAATCCCGCATGTCTACCCCGATCATCGACGCTCACGCCCATCTCGTGCCCGCCGACATGGTGAAAATCCTGCGCAAAGACGGCGCCCGCTATGGTGTGGAATTCTCCGGCACTGAGGAGGCCCCCAAGGTGCAACTCGCCGGCGGGCGGGTGAAGCCATTTCCCAGGCCGCTGATGCGGCTTGACGAGCGTCTCGCCACGCTCGACCGCCAGGGCATCGACATGCAGGTGGTTGCGAGCTGGATCGACCTGTGCGGCTATACCATGCCGCTCGACCTCGCAGTGAAATTCTCCGAATTGCAGAACGAGCACCTCGCCGCCGCCGTGGCCGCTCATCCCAACCGCCTGGCCGGCGCGGCCAATGTGCCGCTGCAGGACACCGCAGCAGCAATCAAGATGCTGGAGCGGGCGGTGCGCGACCAGGGCTTCCGGGCGATCCAGCTCTCAACCTATGTCGGCCCGGGCAAGTTCCTCGACGACGCCACGCTCGATCCATTCTGGCGGGCGGTGCAGGATCTGCAGGTGCTGGTCCTGTTTCATCCCTATGACGAGCAGCCGCCGCAGGGTCTCAACGACTATTTCCTCAACAACTGCATCGGCTATCCGCTGCAGACCTCGACCGCGGTCATCCGGATGATCTTTGGCGGCGTGCTGCAGCGCTTTCCCGATCTGAAGATGAGCCTGCCGCATGCAGGCGGCTTCCTGCCCTACCAGATCTACCGCTTCCGTCACTCAGCCGAGCATCGACCGGAACCCCGCGCCAAGGGCTTCAAGGGCGATGTCGTCGACACGTTCAAGAAATTCTACTTCGATACCGTCGCCTTCGATCCGCGGCCGTTGCGCTATCTCGCCGAGACCGTCGGCGCGGACCGTCTCGTGCTCGGTAGCGACTATCCCTTCGAGATGAGCGATCCAGACCCGGTCGCGACTGCGAAGGCGGCGCTACCCGAACACATGCACGACGCTGCCCTCGGCGGCACGGTGCAGAAGCTGATGGGGCTCAAGCCGACCCACGGCGCCAATGGGCGGCCGCTCACATAAGCGGCAGTATCGTCAGCTTTTGCGGATACGGAAAACCAGCAGTTCGCCCTCGCGCGAACTGCTCTCCAGCGCATCGCCGGTTTCCCGCAACAAATTGGGAATATCGATCGCAGACAAGGGATCGGTGCATTCGACGACAATGATGTCGCCGGATGCCAGACCGGACAGAACCTTGCGGGTCTTCAGGGCCGGGAGCGGACATTTCAGGCCGCGCAAGTTGATCGATTTTTCCGTCATCCTATAGCCCGCAGCTATAATCCCAGTAGTGTGGCGTAAACGACCGAGAGCAGGTCGCTTGACCCCTTATAAAGGCTTCGCCACAAGCAGGTAATGGCCACCGAGATCAAGTCAGATCAGCGTATTAGCCGCCTCGCCCCGCTGACCGAGGTTCTCGCGCATATGGAATCGCATGTGAAACCGGTTGCGCCCGAATCATGCGAAATCGCGGCGGCTCGCGGCTCGACGCTGTCGGAAGACGTTTTTGTCCAGCAACAATTGCCCGCCCGTGCCATCGCCCTGCGCGACGGTTTCGCCGTTGACGCAGAAGCAACGCGCGACGCCAGCTCCTATACGCCGGCCACCCTGCCCGTGCCCGCTTTCCTGAATGCGGGAGAAGCATTGCCACCCGGCACGAACGCCATTCTGCCGCCGGACACACTCACCATTCGCGGCACTCATGCGGAGATCACGTCCTCCCTCACAAGCGGCGACGGTGTCCTGTCGAAAGGCGCCGACGCCAATCCGGCAATTCCTCTGCTCC
Organism: Pseudomonadota bacterium; assembly: GCA_023390695.1. The sequence goes on from JAEWCJ010000107.1 coordinate 4,449, forward strand.
AGTCAGGGCAAATCCTGCGTGACAGCGCGATCGCGGCATCAAGTGCTGCGGGCATTTCCACGGTGCGCGTCCGCGCTCCGCGCATCGCGCTTCTGCGTCAACGGCGAGAAAACGACGATATTTTGGATGCCGCGCTTGCGTGGACATGCCGGGCCGTCGCGGCAGCCGGCGGCGTTGCACTGCTGGACAGCGGAAAGGATATTGAATCCGCCACTCGCAGCCAGACTGCCGACGCCATCATTGCAATCGGCGGGACCGGCGCCGGCCATCAGGACGATGCGGTCCTCTCGCTTGTGCGGGCCGGCAATGTTGCCTTTCACGGCATTGCCATCGCGCCCGGCGAGACGGCCGCCCTCGGATTTGCCGCAGAGAAACCGGTCCTGCTGATACCCGGCCGGCTCGATGCCGCATTCTCCTGCTGGCTGCTCTTGGGAACAAAAATGCTTGCCCTGCTGAGCAAGCGGCCTCTCGATGAACAGGGACGTATCTGTCGCCTGAAACGGAAGGTCGCTTCATCGCTCGGCCTCACCGAAATGATTCCGGTTTCCTGCAACGGCGAAGAGGCGGAACCGCTTGCCTCGCATTATTTGCCACTGCAAACCCTGGCGCGCGCCGATGGCTGGATTTCCGTACCCGCTCAGAGCGAAGGATACCCCGCAGGGGCCTCGGTTATTGTGAGATCGCTGCCGTGAATGCACGCACCGGCAAAGCCAGCACAGATCTGCTTGCGGCGATACGCGAGGCCGCACAGCAGGAGCAGTTTCTCGAAGTCGTGTCGCCGGAGGAGGCGCGCCAGCGCTTCGCCGCCGCCATCGACCTTGCTCCATTACCTGCAGAAATTGTACCGCTGGCTGCGGCCTTGGGACGCGTGCTGGCCCATGACATTGCAGGGCCGATCGACGTCCCTCCCTTCGACCGCTCCGGCGTGGATGGTTTCGCCGTGCGTTCGGCCGATACCGACGGCGCGACGGACCAGTCGCCGCGACGCCTTCTGCTGAACCGGGAAGTCCTGCCCTGCGGGCACGCGCCGCAACTCGAGGTCCTGCACGGCACCGCCACCACCATCGCCACTGGCGGCGTCATTCCGCGTGGCGCCGACGCCGTGGCGATGATCGAGCATACCGAACTCGTCGATGACGACGGCGTGCTCACGATCGAAATCCGCCGCCCCGCCGCACCCGGCCAATTCGTCGCCTATGCCGGCTCCGACATTGCGCGCGGTGAAACGCTGCTGCGCCGCTTCACCCGCATCAGTTCGCGCGAGATCGGCATGCTGGCCGCCTGCGGTATTGCCGCGGTTGAGGTCGTCCGCAAACCGCGCGTGGCCGTACTGTCCACCGGAGACGAACTCGTCCCGCCGGGCGCGCCGCTGCGGCCGGCCGGGATTTATGACAGCAACGGCGCTATTATCGCCGCCGCTGTGACGGAAGCCGGTGGCAAACCGGTGTCGTTCGGCGCATTCCCCGACGACGAGGCCGAGCTTGAAGCGGCCATGCGCCGTGCCCTCGTCGACTGCGACATCGTGGTGCTGTCGGGCGGCACCTCGAAAGGCGCCGGAGACCTGTCGCATCGGATCATCAGCCGGCTCGGTCAGCCGGGCATTCTGGTGCATGGCGTTGCGCTGAAGCCCGGCAAACCTTTGTGTCTCGCCGCAATCGACGACAAGCCGCTGATCGTACTTCCCGGATTTCCAACGTCGGCAATCTTCACGTTTCATGCCTTTGTCGCGCCCGTGATCCGCGCCCGAGCGGGACTGCCGCCCGAAACCGCAACAACCGTGAGCGCGACAGTTCCAGCGCGTATTGCCTCGGAACTCGGCCGCAGGGAATTCGTGCTGGTATCGTTGATCGAAAGCGCAAGCGGACCGGTGGCGTTTCCCTCCGCAAAAGGATCCGGCTCGGTCACCACCTTCTCGCAAGCGGACGGATTTCTGGAAATCGACGCACTTGCCAATGTCCTTGACGCCGGCACGCGCACCGAGGTGACGCTGATCGGCGCCAGCGCGAGACCACCCGATATTGTCATCATGGGCAGCCACGACGTCGCCCTCGACGTCGTGATCGGCGCTGTGGCCGACCGCGGCTTTGCCGCGCGCGTCATCGCTGTCGGCAGCCAGGGCGGCGTGGCGGCGGCGCAGCGCGGCGAATGCGATCTGGCGCCGGTGCATCTCGTCGATCCGCAAACCGGCATTTACAACGAACATCTGCTTTCGGCCGGCATGTCGCTTGTACACGGCTGGACCCGCATGCAAGGTTTCCTCTTCCGCACCGGCGATCTGCGCTTTGACGGCAAAAGCGCCGACGAAGCGATCAAAGCCGCCTTGGCGGATCCGTCCTGCCTGATGATCAACCGCAATGCCGGGGCCGGTACGCGGATTCTCATCGACAAGCTGCTTGGCGGCGCCCGTCCCGCCGGTTACGCAAATCAGCCACGTTCGCACAACGCGGTCGCCGCGGCCGTCGCCCAAGGCCGGACGGACTGGGGCATCGCAATCGAACCGGTGGCACGCCTCTATGGTCTGCAATTCCTGCCCATAGCGCCGGAGAGCTATGACTTCATTCTGGTAGAGGCGCGGCGCAACAAGCCGGCCGTCCAGGCCTTCCTGTCTGCCCTGCGAGACGAGGCTACGCGGGAAAAGATACGCGCCCTTGGCATGCGCCCCGCCGATGACCAGATTGCCGGATAGAAGCGGTCACCCCTAGGATAGTGGGATGACGATGCGCGATCTGCTCGCCTTTGTATTTGCGATCTCGTTGATCGCGCCCGCATTTGCGCAATTGCGCGGGCATGGCGGGCCTGTCCGGGCGGTCGCCGTATCGCCCGACGGAAAAACGGCTATCTCGGGCAGCTTCGACACATCTGCGATCCGCTGGTCGCTTGATCGCAACGCGGCGCTGCAGGTGATGCGCTTCCACGAAAGCGCGGTGAACGCGGTGACGTTTCTTCCGGACGGACGTCTTGCGACCGGTGGTGAAGATGGCCGCATCGCCGTCTGGCAGCCGGATCAACCCGTTCCCACGGCTACCTTCCAGGGTCACACGGCTCCGATCGTCTCGATCGCCGCGTCTCCCGACGAAACAATGCTCGCCTCCGCCTCATGGGATCGCACCGTTCGTCTGTGGCCACTGGCAGGCGGCGCTCCGCGCGTGCTGGAGGGACATACACAGAATGTGAACGGCGTTGCTTTCACGCCGGATGGGCGCGCGCTCGTCAGCGCAGGTTACGACGCAACAATTCGCATCTGGCCGCTGAGCGGCAACGGAGAGCCTTTTGTCGTCACCGTACCGGCTGCGCTGAATGCCGTGGCCGTCGCCAATGACGGCGAGATCGTCGCCGCTGCCGCCAATGGACAGATCTTCTTCGCATCGACCACCGGCGAGCTGCGCGGCGGCATGGACACCGACGGCACGCCCCTCATCTCGCTCGCGATCTCTCCCGACGGGAGACTCATCGCCGCCGCAGGAATACGCGGCTCGGTCGCGATCATCGACCGTAAACAGCGCAAAATCCTTCGCACGCTGATCGGGCCCGGTTTGCCGGTGTGGTCGGTCGCGTTTTTCTCCGACAGCAAAACCCTGCTCACCGGCGGCACCGATCGTCTGGTCCGCCGCTGGAACACAGAGACCGGCGAGCATCTCGGCGCGGTGCCGATGAGCAGCAATGACGATCCTCTCGCGGCCTATGCCGGCGATCGCGGCGCAGAAGTCTACCGGGCTTGTATCGCGTGCCACACGCTGTCTCCGGATGAGGGCAACCGCGCGGGACCGACGCTCGCGGGCATCTTCGGCCGCAAGATCGCAACTTTGCACGGCTACAATTTCTCCGACGCGCTGAAGAAGATGGACATCGTGTGGACGCCGGACACGCTGTCGAAGCTGTTCGAGATCGGCCCGACCGCCTATACGCCCGGAACCAAGATGCCGGAGCAAAAGATCGGCTCAGCAGATGACCGCAAGGCGCTCATGGATTTCCTGGCGCGCGCGACAGTCCAAAAATAGCTGTCAGCTTTGCCGTTTCTCTTCGCGCTCGCGCAGATAGTCTTCCGTCGTGCGCATTCTCGGCCGCGCCGGTGCGCCATAGGGATCGAAACTCTCCTGCGCCATCGCGCTTACGCGGCAATCCTCGCACATTTTGAGGACTTCAAGCCGTCTGGCATTGCCCGTGAACATCCAGTGCCTGCCTTCCAGCTTGGCGGTCACCCGCTCGATTGTGCTTTTTACCCCGAACGGCTTGCCACAGCTCACACAATGGAACGGCTCTTCTTCCTTCATAATCCGCGCCGATGCGGTCGCCGCACGGAAATCGAGCTGCGGCTTCAGGCTGACCACTTTCTCGGGGCAGGTGGCCGCGCACAAGCCGCACTGCACGCAGGCGTCTTCCGTGAATTTCAGCATGGGCCGGTCGGGATCGGCCGACATGGCTCCGGTCGGACAAGCCGACACGCAGGCAAGACATAGCGTGCAGCCTTCGGCATTCACCTCGACCGCACCGACCGGCGCACCGGCGGGCAGCACAATCACATCCAGCGGCGCGGGCGCCGCACGATGGAGTTCGCGCAAGGAAAGCCTCAGCACATCGCGCTTGCCGCCAACCGGGCGAAACGAGGCCGGCTTCTGTGAGCCGTGCGGCGCCTCAATCGAACGCAGGCTTTCACCGAGCACGTCGGGATCGTCGGTTTCGATGGCGACGACCATACCGTCACCAAACCCGAGGCCAGACAAAATCGGCTCGGCCAGTTCGATCGTACGGCGCAACCCGGTCACGTCATGGCGGGGACGCTCGCGCAGCAGGAAGCGAATGGAGGCCGCGCCATAGGCAAAGGATGCCGCAATCGTCTCAAGGCCGACCTGCGTCACCTCGTTAACCGCGACCGGCAAGACATTGGCAGGCAGACCGTCTCCGTATCGCGCCAGCGCGTCGATCAGGTCGGTCCCATGCGCCTCATCATGGAAAAGGAGAATCGCCTGCTGTCCGCCAGCATCACGATAAGTTGTGAGCAGGGCGCGCAAACGCCGCATCAGGCCATCGGCGGATGGCAGCGCATAACCGGCTGCGCCGGTGGGACAAGCCGCGGCGCATTGACCGCAGCCGGCGCAGATATGCGGATCGATCGCAACATGATTGCCGGCGGGCTCGATCGCCCCCGCCGGACACAGATCGAGGCATCGGCGGCAGCCTACAATGCGCGAACGCGAATGCGCACACAGGTCTTCCTTGAAATTGATGTAGCGGGGCTTGTCGAAGGTGCCGACGAGATCGCGCGCCTTCATTGCGGCGCGCAGGATCGCAGCCGGATCTCCGGGATCTGCGCGCAGATATCCCTCGCGCAAATCGGCGGCCGGGAATAGCGGCGCTGCGCCCGAGAGATCCAGAATGATGTCGCAATTGGATTTTGCGCCATTGCGCGGGGTCCCGAACATCAGCTTGTCGCGCGAGGACGGGGCGGCTTGCGTGTAATCGTCGACAGAGATTTCGAATTCGCCGAGAAAGCCGCGTGCCGAGCGGATGGTACCCTGCACCACCGGGTATTCCGTGGTCCGTTGCGGCGGTAGATCGGGATGCCCCAGGATCATCACCGTGACATCGAGATGATCCTTCAGCAATTCGGCCGCTTCGATGGCTTTCTCATCCCGTCCATAGATCAGGATAACGCCTTCGCTGCTGAAGCTGACGAACGGAATGTCAGCCGAAGGCTCGGCCGCCATAGCCAGCAGGCCGGCCATCTTGGGGCCCGCTTTGGCGGCATCCACCGACCAGCCGGCATTTTCCCGGATATTCACGAAAGCCAGTTCGGGATCGCCTGCTTCTTCAGCGACTTCCGTAAACAGGGGCGATTCCTGAGTGCAGGCGACGGTGATCGGATCGCCCCCGGAAACGAGTTTGCGGAAGCGCCCCAATTCCGCCCGACAGAGCTGACGGCCAGATGTCACTTTGCCACCGCAGGCGTGACCGACGGTGTCGATATGGAGCGGCATGGTGTCCTCGCAGGAACACACCACAATCTGCCGCTTTTGCTCCGTCATTCCGTCTCCAAACTGACGCCCCGGCCGAAGCATGACTCGTCGCGGACTGGCCAATGGCCTTCATAGCTTATAACTATACCAAACTAAAGATAGGTGCCGGAGCCTATGCCGCCAATCGTACGCACACCCACGTCTAGCCTCACCGCGATCGCGTTACCGCCGCCATTCCGGCTGGTCGCCTTGCGCGAGGTCGGCGATGCCTTCGCGC
>JAEWCJ010000108.1 GCA_023390695.1 Pseudomonadota bacterium
GGACAGAAGATTGAGCACGATCTGCCGCACCGAGCGGGCGTCGGCAACGACGCGCGGCAGCTCCGGTGCCAGCGAGGTGCGGATGATGATGCGCTCGCGGCTCGCCTCCGGCTGCAGCAGCGCCACCGTCTGCTGCGTCAGGTCGTTGAGATTGACCGGCTCGAAGGAGAGATCGAGCTTGCCGGCCTCGATCTTTGACAGATCGAGAAGATCGTTGACCAGCGACACGACATGCAGGCCGGAGGTGTGAATGTCCTTGAGATAATCCTTATAGCGCTCGGTTCCGATGGGCCCGAACCGCTCGTTCATCATCACGTCGGCGAAACCGATGATGGAATTGAGCGGGGTGCGGATTTCATGGCTGACCTTGGCGAGGAAATCCGATTTCGCCGATGAGGCGGCCTCGGCCTCCTTGCGGGCGGCGATCAGTTCGCGCTCGTTCGCCTTCCAGCGCGACAGGTTCTGGAACGCCGCGCAGAAGGTGCCGGCTTCGCCGCCGATGGCGCCGATGCTCATCTGCAGCGGCAGCGTTTCGCCGCGCCGGGTGCGGGCGGTGAGGTCGCGGCTGCGCGCCGGCCCCGCATTGGGCACGCTCTGTAGCATCTCGTCTGCCTGCGCCGCGCTGTCGCTGGCGAACAGGTTGGTGAACGGCAGGCCGGTCAATTGCCCGGGGTCATATCCGAACATGCGTTCGGCGCCGGCATTCGCGGTGAGGATGCGTCCGTCGCGATCGAAGGTGACGATGCCGTCGCTGGCGACGTCGAGGATGGTCCGGAATGCGTCCGCGCCGGCCGCGGTCGCGGCGGCGGGCGCTACGGCTTCCTCGCCCGGCGCGTCCTCGACCGTGACCAGCATCATCGCGGTGGCATTGGCCCAGGGAATGCTGAACAGATGTCCGGTGCGCGCCGCCGTCTCTTCGCCGGCCGCGGTGACGCGCAGCGCCTGATCCTTGTCGTCGGATTTCGGCGCCATCGACAGCGTCGTGAGGCCGCCGGCTTCGGCAAAATCCTGCACCGAGGCATGACCGCTCCAGCGCAGGAAGGCGCGGTTGGCGTAGAAAAAATCCGCGTCGCGATAGATCAGGACGCCGACCGGCAGGAGATCGAGCAGGGGACGATCCTGCCTGACGCTCGTCTCCGTGCTCGCTGTGGCGGCGGCCGGCGTGTCCATGTCCACCGCTGGCGGCGGCGTCAGGTCCGGTGCGTCCGCGGCTGGTGCGTCCGCGACCGGCGCGTCGCCGCTTGACGGTTCGCTGTCCGTCGTGTCGTCGGCAGCTTTCAGCTGCGCGGTCAGGCGTGTTGCCAGTTCCTGGAAGGCGTTCTGCTCGGTCGGGTTGAGCGTCTTGTTGTTGTCGTTCGACAGCGGCCGGAACGGCACGACATTCTCGGCCGCCGGAATCAGTGTGAGCGCCGGCCGCATGTCGGTCGCTGCGGCGGGAGCGCCGGTTTCGCCGTTCTGCTCAACCTCAGTCTGCTCAACCTCAGTCTGCTCAAATTCGGGTTGCTCAGACTCCGTCGGCGCGATTGCGAATTTGTCGATGTCGATGCGTTCGACGAGTTCGTCTTCGACCGGCCGGATCCCGGCGTCTGCCGCTTCGCTGTTGATCGGCGCAGCGTCGATCCGGTCCGCGATCTGCGCGGCGGCGGGTTCGGCCGGCGCAGTCTCCGGCTGTTGGCGCGCCGCGAGCAGGGCGGCGATGCGCGCGAGATCGCGGCAAACGCCGAAACCGCGATAGCCGCGGTAATTGCGGTCGCGGTCATAGACCGGCAGCCCGGCCAGTTCGACGGCGATGCGCTCATTGCTGCCGTCCACCGGCCAGTCGATGGTGACGCCGCTCCAGGTGTCGCGCGAGGCGATGGCGTGTGCCACTTCGCCGTCCGCATCCATGTCGAGATCGGCGGCGATCGAAATCCACGGCCGGTTCAGCTCGCCGGCGATTTTCGGCCCGATCACATCGATGAAATCGCCGGACTCGATGGAGAAGCGATTGTCGGCATCGATCGTCCAGACGAAGCGCAGCGGATGCCGCCGTTCGAGCAGCGTCGGATGGTCCGGCGCGAGGTCGGGCGCGGCGTCCGCTTTGCTTTCAACTTCGGGCTCGGGCTCGGGTTCGGGCTCGGGCTCAGCGTTGGCCTCACCTTCACCTTCGGCTTCATTCACAGCGTCTGCCGGCGCCTCGGTCTCAGCCGCAGCGTCCGCTGCTTCCATTTCCACTGGAGCGTCCGCGTCTCCGGCCGCACCGGCATCATCGGCCACCCGGACGTCTTCGGCAGCGTCGTCGTCGCGGGTCTCCTGTTCGGTCTCGTCCGCTGCAACGAATTGCGCGGCCTCGGCGTGAACGGCCTCGACGCGCTCGGAAGCTGCCGCGAGCGCGGCCTCCGTTGCATGCTGGGCCTCGGCGGTCAGTTCGAAAGCGGCGCGCTCGGCGGCCATCGCCTTCTGCGCTTCGCTGATCGCTTCCGCGATCGGGGTGAGATCGACGAAGTCGGTTGGCGTCTCTTTGCGGCGTTCGCGATGGGCGGCCGCCCGCGGCAGCCGCACCACGCGCACCTGGTTCTCGCCGTCGCCCACCGTCACCGCCGGGCTGACCGCGACCGTTGCGGGCGCCGGAGGAGTTTCCGCATCCGGCGTTGCGAACAGCAATTCCCCGGGCAATCCGTCCCGCACCGCATAGACCGCGACCGGCTCGCCGCATCCCTCGAATAGCCGGCGCGCGCGGGCGGCGAGCGGCAGCCGCGGTCCCGCCGCCTCCGTGGCGACGACCAGGACTGCCGGCGCATTCTCGTAGATGACGCGCGTGCAGATGCAGGTGATGAGGCGGCCGATACGGTCGCCGAAGCCGCGCAGGCGCTGCAGCCGCGGCGCCCCGCTCACCGGCATGCTGGCCGCAATCGCGGCGATCTGGCTGGCGGCGACATGGTCGGCGTCGAATTCCCGGCCGGCAATGGCGGCGCAGGTCTCCGCGCCGAAAATGGCCGCGCCCGCGGGATTGGCCCAGATCAGCCGCCGTCCGCCCGTGCTCCACAGCCAGGCCGGAAACGCACCGGTCGCGTGAACGGCCAGCTTGGGCTCGCTCAGGACGGACCAGGGGAAGGCGGTTTCGGGCATCAACGTCACTTCATATTCGCCGCCGGCGCCGGGGAGCGCCTGCCAAAACGGGAAAGTCCATGTTAGCGGATTGTTAAGGGTAAGGGCACCGGACAGCGGGCGCCGCCCCGCCGGGCCTGCCAACAGCGTTAATCCACGGCCTTTTTCCGGTGCCCCGCAACCGTTTTCGGGATGTTATGGTTCTCGCCCTGTGGACAGTTCAGCATCGCGCAGGGAGAAGCTCATGACCATCGACCCGATGAAGGCGTTTGAGATACCGGCCGACATGCGGAAATTCGCCGAGCAGAGCGTCGAGCAGGCCCGCAAGGCCTTCGACGGATTCATGTCCGCCGCCAACAAGGCGGTCAGCGACATGGAAGGCCGCGCCACCACCGCCCGCTCCGGCGTCATGGATATCAGCACCCAGGCGGTCGCCTTCGCCCAGAGCAACATCGCGGCCTCGTTCGATTTCGCGCAAAAACTGGTCCAGGCCAAAAGCGTGGAGGACGTGCTGAAGCTGCAGCAGGACTATATCCAGGCGCAGATCCGGACCCTGAACGAGCAGGCCAAGGAGCTGGGCGAGGC
>JAEWCJ010000121.1 GCA_023390695.1 Pseudomonadota bacterium
CCAGAAGGTATCGAGCAATTCCGGCGACAGATCGAGCGCCCAGTTCCTGCTGTTCCCGCGTTTTTTGTCGCGCGAGAAATAACCCTTCATCTTTTCCATCGCGGTGGGCGTTTTCTCCGGCGCAAGATCGAACGGTGTCGGAAGCGCGCCGCTGACATATTTGTCGATCATGGCCCGCCGCGACGGCAGCCGGTCGGCATATTCCTGCAGCAATCCCTTCCAGCTCGGCAATCCCGAATAAGCGACCGCGCGGACGACCAGCCACTGATCCTCGCCCGGCAGCGGCAGCATCCTGTCGAGCAACTGACGCGCCTTGCCGGGATTGGATCCGAGCACGCCGGCGACAAAGCCGACATAGACACCGGCAGTTTCCGGATCCCGCAGCGAACCGGCATGCGACAGCGTCTTCACCGCCGCCGCCATCGCGAAGGGATCGGGCTTCGCATGATAGGTGTTCATCCAGGTGAGGATCGCCTCAGGCGTCGATAGCGTATCGACTCGCGTCGGCGCGGCATGCGCCATCGCCAAGCTGGCCCATAGTCCGGCCGCGGCCATCATGGCCGTCAACACACGCATCACTCCCCTCCTCGCCGTCGAAAGCGAGGGCGAAGGAAGCAATGCGTATCGGCTATTTCATGTCGTCAGAACGGCAAAATCGCGCGCAAGGCCGCACTTCCGCCGCAAGGCCGGGCCCGCGTTACGCCTTAAATCAGGGTTGCACGGCGTATTGTTCGTCCGTGACGTGTTCCAGCCACTCCACGGCCTTGCCGTCCTGCGCCTCCTGGATGGCGACGTGAACCATCGCCGCCGTCGGCGACGCGCCGTGCCAATGCTTCTCACCCGGCGGAATCCACACGACATCACCGGCGCGGATTTCGCGCACCGGTCCATCCCAGGCCTGCACCCGCCCGAGGCCGGACACGACATAGAGTGTCTGCCCGAGCGGATGGGTGTGCCATGCGGTGCGCGCGCCGGGCTCGAAGCTCACCCGCACCGAGCGTACGCGCGCGGGCGCCGGTGCCTCGATGATCGGATCCTGCCAGACCGTGCCGGTGAACCAGTCGGCCGGCTGACGGCGCGAGGCGCGCGAACCGCAAGCGAAAATATCCATGCGAGAATGTCCTTGCTGATACGGCGAGTGTGCCCCGCTTTCCGCACGCGAAGCAAGCCGTCGGCAACGCATCAACGGCAACGTCGCCGCAACAAAACGAAGGCCCGGCAAAACTGCCGAGCCTTCCACATTTCAGGATCTGCGAGAGCGAACTAGGCCTGCTGGATCGCCGAGAGAATCCAGTTGCCGCCGGGCGAGCGCATGAAGGTCCACAACTCGGTCGCTTCCTGCTTCTGATCGGAGCCTTCGACGAGATTGCCGGTGGCGCGATCCACCGTCTTGTCGACCAGCGAGAAGCGCATCGCCACAGTCGCATAATCCGAAGCGCCTTCGCGCCAGGATTCCGCGAGATCGCCCTGCTCGAGTTTCACATCGCCGATCTGGTTGACCACGCCGCGGCTGGTATTGTCCGCGAGCTGTTCGGCGAAATAGCTGAGCATTTCCGGCGTAACGAGACCGCGCAGCTTGCCGAGGTCCTCTGCCGAATAGGCGGCCTGCACGTCGCCGAGCAGGCGCTCAAACGCGTCGTAGTCGTCCTCGCCGATCTCGACATCGCCGCCCATGACCGGCGCAGCACCGCCCATCATCGCGCTCGCGTTGCGGGCGTGATTGTTGCTTCCGCCGTCCATGCCGCGCAGCGACGGACCACCGGCAGTGGCATAGCTGTCAGCATTGCGGCGCTGCCACCAGGTCCAGAGAAGCCGGCCGACGATGACGATCAAGGCGATCTGCAGGATCAGGCCGAGCATCGAAGCAAAGCCCGCGCCCAAGCCGCCGAACAGGCCGTTGCCGAAAAGCAGGCCGAGCAGGCCGGCGCCGAGGAAGCCCGCGAACAGACCGCCGAGGAAGCCGGGCCGGTTGAACAAGCCGCCCCGCTGTCCCGCGGTCTGCGCGCCCATTGCCGCCGGACGCTGCTGCTGCGGCTGGGTCATGGTCCGCTCCATCGGGGATGCCGGGCGCGGCGCCGTCTGGGTGGCCGGGGGTGGCGTGAAGGTGCGCGATCCGCGGCTGCCGAAACTCTTGCCACCGCCCACACGGGCGTCCGCATCGCCGGCCAGCAGCACCACCGCCGCCAGAACGGCCACAGCCGCCATCAATCCACGCACTCGGTTCCAGACCATAAAATCCTCCCAATCCGGTCAGTTGCGTTCTGTATATAAGAGCGGCCGTCCGCAACAATAAGGCTGGATGTCCGGAACTATGCGGCATCCTGCCGCTCTGGATATGGCGCAGGGCGGCCGGCTCATCTAAGATTGAACTTGTTAGGGCCGCGAGTCGGCCGCTTTGTCCTGACCAAGAGCCAGCACATGACCCCTCTCTTCCGCCGTTTCGGCCGCAATCATGTCCGCGTGTTGTCCGGCGCCCTGCTCGGCGTCTCTTTCTGGTTCGGTTCGGGAATCAAGGGAAACGACACCGGCGGCATCATCGCCTGGTCGCCCGGCATCGAAGCTCATGCGCCGGCGATCGTGTCCGATCATTGCGGCCGCTACGGCAAATACGGGGTGATCACCTCGATTCATCCCTGGCCGGGCGACTTTATCGGTTTCGCCTGCCGCCGCCCGGGACGCTACGGCCCGATGTATAACTAGGCGGACGAAGCAAGACTGCGGCCCGGGCTGACCGCAATTGCTGCGGAACCTCGCGTCACATCATCCGTTGCCTCTTCGCATACAAGAGGAGTCGCGCATGAGAAAATCCCTGATCGCCCTTTCGGCGGCTGCAGCGCTGGGCGCTGCCAGTATCGCAGCACCATCACCGGCACAGGCCCACGCCTGGTGGATCGTTCCGGCGATCGTCGGCGGCGTCCTGATCGGCGGCACCGCGATAGCCGCGGCAACAACACCGCCGCCTTATTCTTATGACTACGAGCCTGGCTATTATTATCCCGGCAGTGTCTCGGTTCAGACATCGCGGGTTCAGCCGGCGCCAACGGTGCAGCGGCGATCAGCCCAGCGAGCTTCCGTTCAACGCTCCTGCCGCATCGTGCGCGAACGCGCGCGCGGCGGATGGAACCGCTACGAGGTTTGCCGATAACCCGGCCACGATGCGCCGGACGGGATGCACCGGTCCGGCGCATCGTGAATGCTATTTTGAGGTCATCGTTTCCTTGACCGCCGCAACCAGTTGCTTGAGCGTGAAGGGCTTGGCAAGGAACGAGAACTGCCCTTCCGGCGGCAGATTCTTCTGGAACGCCTCTTCGGCATAGCCCGAGACAAAGATCATCTTGAGCTCGGGATTCTTCACCCGCATTTCCTTGAGCAAGGTCGGCCCGTCCATCTCCGGCATGACGACATCCGACACGACGAGATCCACCTCACCGTTGCGACGCTCCAGAACTTCCAGAGCCTCGATGCCGTTGCTGGCCTCGAGCACCGTGTAGCCGCGCGAGGTTAGCCCGCGGGCATTCAGCGCGCGCAATCCTTCCTCGTCTTCCACCAGCAGAATCGTGCCGTGTCCGGTGAGATCGGGATTGGCGGCCTTGGCGAGATTGTTGGCCGCGGCCAGCGTGCCGGCCAGCGCGGTCTCGACCCGCTCCAATTCCTCCTCGCCGGTATGACGCGGCAGAAAAATGCGGAACGTCGTGCCCTTGCCCAGTTCAGATTCCGGATAGATGAAGCCGCCGGTCTGCTTGATGATGCC
>JAEWCJ010000151.1 GCA_023390695.1 Pseudomonadota bacterium
AAATGTGATCGCGATATCACCCCCTGTGCGCTCTCCAAAATAGCGTAAGCTGCAGATGTGTAACGAACCAGCGGGAGATTCGCCTACGGTTCCGCTGGCGCGCTTGTTGCATCGAAGACGAGAAGACGATGACGTCGGTGCAAGCGGGGCCGAACAAGGAGCAGGACATGGCGGTATCCGGTGGTGAGAGCCTCGACAAGCTTGAAGACATGATTGTCCGGACGGCGGAATCGACTGCGGCTCATGCCCGCGCCGCCAAGGACGCGATCGGTCAGGTCATTTTCGGTCAGGATTTGGTGGTCGAGCAGGCCCTGATCACAATTCTTTCGGGCGGACATGCCCTCCTGGTCGGCGTGCCTGGCCTGGCCAAGACCAAGCTGGTGGACACCATGGGCACGGTGCTGGGGCTCGATGCCCGCCGCATCCAGTTCACTCCTGATCTGATGCCGTCCGATATTCTGGGCTCGGAAGTGCTGGAAGAAAGCCCGGGCGGCAAGCGCAGCTTCCGTTTCATTCCGGGGCCGGTTTTCGCGCAGTTGCTGATGGCGGACGAGATCAACCGCGCCAGCCCGCGCACGCAATCGGCGCTGCTGCAGGCCATGCAGGAGCAGCATGTCACCGTGGCAGGTGTCCGGCACGACGTGCCGAAACCATTCCATGTGCTCGCGACGCAGAATCCGCTGGAGCAGGAAGGCACATATCCACTGCCGGAAGCGCAGCTCGACCGCTTTCTGATGCAGATCGACGTGCATTATCCGGATCGCGACGCCGAGCGCCGCATGCTGTTCGACACCACCGGCGCCGAGGAGGCAAAGCCGAAGCCGGCAATGTCGGCAGAGGACCTGATGTCGGCCCAACGTCTGGTACGGCGGCTGCCGGTTGGCGAATCCGTGGTCGATGCCATTCTGGCTTTGGTGCGCTCGGCGCGGCCGGGCGAGGCGGCCGGCGAGGTCTCGAGGCTGATTGCCTGGGGTCCGGGCCCGCGCGCCAGCCAGGCCTTGATGCTCGCCGTGCGCGCGCGTGCCCTGCTGGATGGGCGGCTGGCGCCATCGATCGACGATGTCCTGGCGCTCGCCGAGCCTGTGCTGAAGCATCGTATGGCGCTGACCTTCGCCGCCCGTGCGGAAGGTGAGGTCGTCGAAGCTGTTATCGCGCGGCTGAAGGCGCGCATCGGCTGAGACATGGCGGTCGAGCCTCGCCCAGATAGCAATGTCGAAACGGATGCGGTCCGGCACGCCAGCGGACAGGCGCGTACGCTGGCAGCGAGCCTGCCGCGGCTTATTCTGGAAGCCCGCCGCATCGCCGCGACGGTTATCCATGGTCTGCATGGCCGCAGGCGCGCCGGCACCGGCGAGAATTTCTGGCAATATCGCCGCTTCCTGTCGGGCGAACCGGCGCGTGGCGTCGACTGGCGGCGTTCGGCCCGCGACGAGCATCTCTATGTGCGCGAGCAGGAATGGGAAGCTGCCCACACCGTCTGGATCTGGCCGGACAGGTCCCCGTCGATGCATTTTGCCTCGAACCTGGCCGGTGAAACCAAGCTTGATCGCACATTGATCGTGACATTGGCGCTGGCCGAGGTGTTGGTCGAAGGCGGCGAACGCGTCGGCATTCCCGGCTTGATGCGCCCGACCGCAAACCGTCAGGTCATCGACAAGATCGCGCAGGCGCTCGTGCACGATGTCAGCGAGCGGGCGAGTCTCCCGCCGGCTTTTTCGCCGTCGCCGCTGTCGGAAATCGTGATGCTGTCGGATTGCTGGACGCCGGCGTCGGATTTCACCGACAAGATCGAATATCTGTCCGGCTCGCG
Organism: Pseudomonadota bacterium; assembly: GCA_023390695.1. Next base: position 1,811 of record JAEWCJ010000151.1, read on the forward strand.
CGCGCACGGACATGTGGTGCAGATCGTCGACCCGGCGGAAGAAACATTTCCCTATTCCGGGCGGATCCAGTTTCTCGATCCGGAGGGATCGGAAAGCGTGATTGCCGGCCGCGCCGAAACCTGGCGTGACGATTATCTGGAGCGCCTCAGCCGCCATCGCGCCCAACTGCGTGCGGAGACGGACCGGCTGGGCTGGAGTTTCATCATTCATCGGACCGACCGGCCGGCCAGCGAGTTGCTGTTGTCCTTGCATGCCCGGATGGGCGAAAGCGTTGCCACGTCGCCGGTTGGGCAGACACCAGCGGAGACGGCGGCATGATCGGCGGCCTTCCGATCGGTTTCGCGCAGCCTCTGGTCCTGCTGGGCCTGCTCAGCCTGCCCGTTCTGTGGTGGCTGTTGCGGCTCATTCCGCCGCGCCCGCGCCAGTTGTCGTTTCCGCCTGCACGGCTCTTGTTCGACGTCGTCCCGAAGGAAGAGACGCCGGCGCGCACGCCCTGGTGGCTGACCCTGCTGCGGCTTGCATTGACGGCGCTTGTGATCATGGCCGCGGCGGGTCCGCAATGGAATCCGTCCGTGGCGACGGCGGGTGGCAACGCACCGCTGGCGCTGCTGATCGACGATGGCTGGGCAGCGGCGGCGACATGGGATGCCCGCATCCGCACGGGCGAGGATGCCATTGCCCGCGCCGAGGCCGATAACCGCGGCGTTGCCATCATTCCGATGTCGGAGGCGCAGCGCGGCATCTCGATACAAAATCCGGCGGCAGCACGCGTGCAACTGCGTCAGTTGCAGCCCAAGCCGCATAACGTCGAGCGCAGCGAGGCCTTGCCGGCCCTTACGCGCTTCCTCGCGGCAACACCGGAACTTGAAGTGATCTGGCTGTCGGATGGTGTCGATGCCGGACGCGCTGCGGAATTCGTTTCGGCGCTTTCGGGATTGCTTGGCGATCGTTCGATCACGGTGGTCGATGGCGGCGTCGCACCGGCACAGGCGCTCACGGCCGCGAACAACGCCGCCGGCTCGCTGACTGTGAAGGTGCTGCGGTCGGATACGGCGGGAGCGGAGCAGGGACTTGTGCGCGCGCTCGATCTGAAAGGCCTGCCGCTCGGGGAAGCGCGCTATCAATACAAGAGCGGCGAACGCGAGACCGACGCCGAATTCACCCTGCCGGTCGAGATTCGCAACGACATCGCACGGCTTGAGGTCGTCAACGAACGCTCCGCCGGCGCCGTGCAGTTGCTCGACAAAAGATGGCGTCGCCGGACCGTCGGCGTGATCACGGGCGCGACGGCCGACACCGCACAGCCGCTCTTGGCATCGACATATTATCTGTCCCGTGCGCTTGG
>JAEWCJ010000201.1 GCA_023390695.1 Pseudomonadota bacterium
CCTATACCTGGATCGATCCGCGCATCGATTTCGAGACGCGGGAGGTCTGACATGGACGCGCGCGTCGTCGGGCCGCTTCCCGAAACCGAATCCGCCACCCCGACCGGCACCGCCATTCCGCCGGAGCGGCGGGTGATCTCGCTGTCGCCGATCGGCAAGCGCCGCTGGCAGAATTTCAAGGCCAACCGGCGCGGCTATTGGTCGTTCTGGATCTTTCTGGTCCTGTTCGTCCTGTCGCTGTTCGCCGAATTCATCGCCAACGACAAGCCGTTCATGGTGCGCGTCGACGACAAGTTCTTCTTCCCGGCGATCGTCACCTATTCGGAATCGGATTTCGGCGGCGAGTTCGAGACGGCGGCCGATTACCGCGACCCCTATCTGCAGAAGCTGATCGCCGAGAAGGGCGGCCGCATGTTCTGGCCGCCGATCCGCTATTCCTATTCGACCCATAATCTCGATCTGCCGACGCCGGCGCCGTCGAAGCCGACCTGGCTGCTCACCGAGGAGCAATGCCAGCCGGTGGTCGAGCGCAAGGGACTGAGCGGCTGCCGCGATCTCGAATATAACTGGCTCGGCACCGACGATCAGGGGCGCGATGTGCTGGCGCGCCTGATCTACGGCTTCCGTATCTCGGTGCTGTTCGGCCTTATTCTCACGATCATTTCCTCGATCATCGGTGTCGCGGCGGGCGCCGTGCAGGGCTATTTCGGCGGCTGGACCGATCTTCTGTTCCAGCGCGTGATCGAAATCTGGACCTCGGTGCCCTCGCTGTATCTCTTGCTGATCATTTCCTCGGTGCTGGCGCCCGGCTTCTTCGTGCTGCTCGGCATTCTGCTGCTGTTTTCCTGGGTGTCGCTGGTCGGCCTTGTGCGCGCCGAATTCCTGCGCGGCCGCAATTTCGAATATATCCAGGCCGCGCGCGCGCTCGGCGTGTCGAACCGGGTGATCATGTTCCGGCACCTCCTGCCGAACGCCATGGTGGCGACGCTCACCTTCCTGCCGTTCATCCTGTCGTCGTCGGTGATGACGCTGACCGCGCTCGACTTCCTCGGCTTCGGCCTGCCGCCCGGCTCGCCCTCGCTCGGCGAGTTGCTGGCGCAGGGCAAGGCCAATGTGCAGGCGCCGTGGCTCGGCCTGACCGGATTCTTCTCCATCGCCATCATGCTCTCGCTGCTGATCTTCATCGGCGAGGCGGTGCGCGACGCCTTTGACGCCAGAAAGACATTCGCATGAGCGAGGAACCGCTGCTCGAGGTCCGGGACCTGTCGGTCCAGTTCCGCCAGGCCGGAAACAAGACGCTGGCGGTCGACCAGATCTCCTTCGAGGTGAAGAAGGGCGAGACCGTCGCGCTGGTCGGCGAATCGGGATCCGGCAAGTCCGTCACCGCGCTCTCGGTGCTGAAACTGCTGCCGTATCCGTCCGCCAGTCATCCGTCCGGCGCGATCCGCTTCAAGGGGCGGGATCTCCTGACGATGTCGGAGCACGAGATTCGCGGCGTGCGCGGCAACGACATCACCATCATCTTCCAGGAGCCGATGACCTCGCTCAATCCGCTGCACACGATCGAGAAGCAGATCGGCGAGATCCTCGAACTGCATAACGGCGTCACCGGGACGAAGGCGCGCGAGCGCATCATCGAATTGCTGACGCAGGTCGGCATTCCCGATCCGGCCGGACGGCTGGCCAGCTACCCGCATCAATTGTCGGGCGGCCAGCGCCAGCGCGTGATGATCGCGATGGCGCTCGCCAACGAGCCGGATCTGCTGATCGCGGACGAGCCGACGACAGCGCTCGACGTTACCGTGCAGGCGCAGATCCTGAAATTGCTCAAGGACATCCAGACGCGTCTCGGCATGTCGATGCTGTTCATCACGCATGACCTCGGTATCGTGCGCAAGCTTGCCGACCGCGTCTGCGTCATGAATCAGGGCAAGATCGTCGAGCAGGGCGAAGTCGAGCGCGTGTTCGGCTCGCCGCAGCATCCTTATACGCGCGCGTTGCTCGCCGCCGAACCGAAGCCGGATCCGGCGCCGCTGCAGCCGGATGCGCCGGTGGTGGTCAAGACCGACAACCTGAAAGTCTGGTTTCCGATCAAGCGCGGCGTGCTGCGCAAGACCGTCGGCCACATCAAGGCGGTCGATGGCGTGAGCGTCGCCGTGCGCAAGGGCGAGACGCTCGGCATCGTCGGCGAGTCCGGCTCCGGCAAGACCACGTTGGGGCTCGCCATGCTGCGCCTCATCTCGTCGGAGGGGCCGATCGTCTTCATGGGCGAAGAGCTGCAGGGCCTGAAATTCAAGGACATGCGTCCGCACCGGCGCGACATGCAGATCGTGTTCCAGGATCCCTATGGCTCGTTGTCGCCGCGCATGTCGGTCGCCGATATCATCGAAGAAGGCTTGTGGGTGCATCAGCCGCATCTCACCGAAGCCGAACGGGAAGAGCGCGTGGTGCGCGCGCTCAAGGATGTCGGCCTCGATCCGGAGACGCGTTTCCGCTATCCGCATGAATTCTCCGGCGGGCAGCGGCAGCGCATCGCGGTGGCCCGGGCCATCGTGCTGGAGCCGACCTTCGTTGTGCTCGATGAGCCGACCAGCGCGCTCGACATGATCATCCAGTGCCAGATCGTCGATCTGCTGCGTGATCTGCAGAAGCGGCGCAATCTCACCTATCTGTTCATCTCGCACGATCTGCGCGTGGTGGCTGCGCTTGCCAGCCGGCTGATCGTGATGCGTAACGGCAAGATCGTTGAGGAAGGACCGGCCGCCCAGTTGTTCAAGGCGCCGCAGACCGATTACACCCGCGCGCTGTTCGCAGCCGCCTTCAATCTGGAAACCGCGCCCACCGGCGTGGTGTCACAGTAGGGATATGAATAACACATATTTGATTGGGGCTTGCGGACGCATCGCTGCATAACGCCGCGCATGAAACATTCAGGAATCTCTATATTTTCCGCCGCGCTGGCATTCTGCTTCGCAACCTCCGCCTTCGCACAAAACCTGAAACATGATTTCAGGATCGCCGGACCGGACGGTTCGCCGATCGCGAATCACCGCATCGCACCGGAGCAGGCGGCCGCGGTCGCGAAGCTGCCCGGCGCGGTCGTGGTCGGCAATCCCAAGGGCGACGTGACGATCGCGGAGTTCTACGATCTCAATTGCCCGTATTGCCGGCGCGCTTCGGCCGATGTCGACGCGCTTATCAAGAGCGACAAGAATCTGAAGGTGATCCTGGTGCCGTTTCCGGTGCTCGGCATTGCATCGATTCTGGCAGGGCGCGTCGAACTCGCCGTCGGCAAGCTGAGCAATCCGCAGACTTTCTACGCCTTTCACCGCAGGATCTATGAAGGCCGCGGCGTGATCGACGGTGATCGCGCCCTGGCAGTTGTGCGCGACCTGAAGCTTGATCGGGAGAAAATCCTCGCTGCCGCGAACGAGGATTCCACGACCGAAACGATGAAGGCGCATGTGCGGCTGGGCAACGCGCTCAATCTCGTCGCGACCCCGTCCTATGTCATCAAGGATGTCGCGATCGTCGGCCATCCCGGCGAGCAAAGCCTGCGGGCTGTGATCGCCGCCGTCCGCAAATGCGGGCAGGTGGTGTGTTGAGGTTCAGCCCAGCCGCTTGATGCTGGTGATCTCGCTGCCCGAGGCTCTGATGCGCGCAACGGCCTCCTGTGCCGGCTCGATCGCCACCGCCATGTGATGCGCGTTGGCGTGAATGATCGTGTGCGCATCGCGCGCCACCGCGACGTGCCCTTTCCAGAACACCAGATCGCCGCGTCTCAATGCGCCCGGCCCCTTGTCCACTGCGGTGCCCAGTGCCTGTTCCTGCATGTCGCTGTCACGCGGGCAGGCGAGGCCGCATGCGGTCAAGGCGATCTGCACCAGCCCCGAACAATCGATTCCGAGCGAGGTCTTGCCGCCCCAGAGATAGGGTGTGCCGAGAAAGCGCTCCGCCACGGCGACGAAGTCGTCATCATGTGAATCGACGGCGACCAGATGGCTGGCCGGAATGTAGCCGCCCGGCGTGGCCATCAGGGATTGATCCTGACGGATGACTGTTACGGTGGCCCCCAGCGGCAGCGCATCGATGGGCGGCAGCTTGATGTTCGGTCCCGGAAACACCAGTGTGCGCAAGGCGCGCACCCTGTGCGTCGGTGCCGGGCCGGGTGCGGTCAGCGCATTGGCCGGCAGCCAACCGACATAGCCATCGGATTCAAGCTGGCCCCAGCACCAGCCCTCGTCGTTCGTCTCGTAGATTGTGACCCGTTCGCCCTTGAGCGCTTCGGTATCGAGTGCTGCGTCGGGGCGCGGTTCGCGCCGGACCGGCGCCTGGGCATCCCTGACGTCGCGCGCTTCGCCGGTGACGTAGCGCTCGGCATCGATCTTGCCGCGCAGATGAATGGCGGCAAGATCGAGCCGTGCCGGAGTGATGCGGGGATCGAAATTCAAATCAGGGCTCCTGCGCCGACGCTCAGCTTCGGATGAACTCCAGAAGGTCGGCGTTCACCTCGTCCTTTTGTATCGTGCACATGCCGTGCGCTCCACCCTTGTAGACCTTGAGCCGTGCATTCTTGACGATCTTCGACGCCTGCATGGCGGCGGCGCCGATCGGCACGATCTGGTCGTCGTCACCGTGCAGAAACAGGGTCGGCACGTCGAATTTCTTGAGGTCTTCCGTGGTGTCGGTTTCGGAGAACGCCTTAATGCAAAAATAGGAGGCCGGAAAGCCCGCCATCATTCCCTGCAGCCAGAAGGATTCGCGCACGCCCTCCGACACGTTCGCGCCGGACCGATTGTAGCCGTAGAACGGCATGCTGAGCTCTTTCCAGAAACCGGATCTGTCACGCAGGACATTGGCGCGAATCTCGTCGAATACGCTGAGCGGCAGACCGTCCGGATTCGACTCGGTCTTGAGCATCAGCGGCGGGATGGCGCCGATCAGCACGGCCTTGGCCACGCGTCGGGTGCCATGCCGGCCGATATAGCGGGCGACCTCGCCGCCGCCGGTCGAGTGTCCGACATGCACGGCATCCTTGAGATCGAGTTGCTCGGTCAATTGGGCGAGATCGTCGGCGTAAGTGTCGAGGTCGTTGCCGCTCCACGGCTGGCTGGAGCGGCCATGTCCGCGGCGGTCATGCGCGATGCAGCGATAGCCCTGCGCCGCCAGGAAGAACATCTGGTCTTCGAAGGCATCGCCCGTCAGCGGCCAGCCGTGGCTGAAGACGACGGGTTGGCCGCTGCCCCAGTCGCGGTAATAAATCTGCGTGCCGTCCTTTGTGGTGATCGTAGCCATATGCGTCTCTCCTTCTCTCTGGTGTTGCCGACAGAAAGGATCGAGATGACAACGCGCCCCGGCATGCCGCGCCGCGCCCTCGCACGTAACGCACCATTTTGCGTCCGTTCCACGAGACGGAAATAGGCCTTTGGTTGAGGCCCGACAGGCTTTGATCAGGTTAGGCTAAAAGGCTGCTCATCATGAGCCGTAGCGCTTCACCAGCAGCGCGTAGAGTGCGCGCGCGGCCTGGCATTCACCGCCTTCCGGCCGCGCGGGTTTGGAGGACGGGTTCCAGGCATAGATGTCGAAATGCGCCCAGGCCTTCGCCTTCGATACGAAGCGTTGCAGGAACAAGGCGCAGGTCACGGAGCCTGCAAAGCCGCCGGGTGAGACGTTGTTCACATCGGCGACTTTGGAATCGAGATTGGCGTCGTACGGCGCCCAGAGCGGCATCCGCCACACCGGATCGCGCTCGGCGGCAGCGACGCGTGCGATGTCGGCGGCCAGCGTCTCGTCGTTGGTATAGAAGGGCGGCAGTTCGGGGCCGAGCGCCACGCGCGCTGCGCCCGTCAGCGTGCCCATGTCGATCAGGAGATCGGGTTCCTCCTCGTCGGCGAGCGCCAGCGCATCGGCGAGCACCAGCCGGCCCTCGGCGTCGGTGTTGCCGATTTCGACATTCAGTCCCTTGCGCGAGGGATAGATGTCGAGCGGCCGGAACGCGGAGCCGGACACCGAATTCTCCACCGCGGGAATCAGAACGCGCAGCGAAATCTTCAGGCCGCGATCCATGATCATGTGCGCCAGCGCCAGAACGCTGGCGGCGCCGCCCATGTCCTTCTTCATGATCAGCATGGCGCTTTCGGGCTTCAGATCGAGACCGCCGGTGTCGAAACACACGCCTTTGCCGACCAGTGTGACTTTCGGATTCGCTTTATCGCCCCAGCGCAGATCGATCAGCCGCGGCGGCCGGTTGGAGGCGCGGCCGACGGCGTGGATCAGCGGGAAATTCTGGATCAGCAGATTGTCGCCGACCACGGCTTCCAGCCATGCGCCGTGTTTCTCGGCAAGCAGGCGTGTGGCTTCATGCAGTTCCGCAGGCCCCATGTCGTTGGCCGGCGTGTTGACGAGATCGCGCGCGAGCGCGACGCCCTCGACGACGCGCGAGAGATCGTCGCCGTCGGTGCCTTCGGGCACGACCAGCTTGAGCTCCTTGGCGTTGCCCTTGCGATAGCGCGAGAATTTGTAGGCGCCGAGCGCGAAGGCAAGTGCGGCCAGCCGTGCATCGTGCGGCGCGTTGGCGAAGCGATAGGTGCCGGCGGGCAGAACCTGCGGCAGGCTGCCGGGCAGGAAGGGGTCCTTGAACGCCGCATCGTCATTCTCGATCCCGAACAGGATTCCGGCGAGGCGGCCATCCGCCGATGGCAGCGTCAGATGCCGGCCCGGCTTCGGCTCGAAACCCGCGGCCTCCGCAAAGGCGCGCGCCGGCGCGTCCAGTTTGTCCCTGAGGGCCGGCCAGGTCGAGGCGGTGACGAAGGTGATCGGAACGGCATCTGTGGCCGCTGCGGTAAAGGCAGGATGCATGAGCGCTGAAATCCCTGGTTGATCGACCTGCTATCACGCCGCCGCGCCCGCCGGGAAGAGGCCGCGCGGCCCGATTAACCTCCTGTTAGGGTTAACACTCTATTGATGAATGCTCGCCGGAGTCCTTGCAATCGTCCGCCGGGCGGAGTCATGCGCGTGCATTTCAGCCAACATCGCCTTCTGGTTACGACCGCTCTGTTTGCTGCGCTGGCGCTGTCGGCCTGCAAGACCACGAATTCGGCCGATATCACAGGCTCGATCGGCGCAGCCTCTGCCCCGCGCTCGGAAACCGATTGGCGGCGCGAGGCCGACACCTGGGGCGCGCGTTACCGCCAGAACCAGAAAGATCCGGAGGCCGCCATCCGGTATGCGCAGGCCTTGCGCGCGACCGGTCAGCGCTCACAAGCCGCAGCCGTGCTGGAACAGGCTGCGATCTACCATCCGAAGAATACCGCCGTGCTTGGAGCTTATGGCCGCGCGCTGGCCGATGTCGGCAGCTTCCAGCAGGCACTCGACGTTCTCGGACGTGCGCATACGCCGGATCAGCCGGACTGGCGCATCATCTCGGCGCAAGGCGCGGTGCTCGACCAGATGGGACGCCATGACGAGGCGCAGCGCTACTATTCCAGCGCCCTGAAGATCATGCCCGACGAGCCGTCGGTCCTCTCCAATCTCGGCCTGTCCTATGCGCTGTCGAAGAATCTGCGCAAAGCGGAGGAGACGCTGCGCCGCGCCAACGAGCGGCCGGATGCCGCGCCGCGCGTCCGGCAGAATCTCGCTCTGGTGGTTGGTTTGCAGGGCCGCTTCGCGGAGGCGGAAGCGATCGCGCGCGGCGACCTGTCGCCCGACGAGGCGGCTGCGAATGTCGCCTATCTGCGGCAGATGCTGGCGGAGGAGAAAGAGCGCGGCGATCGCAGGGCGCCCGCCCGCGCATTGCGGCAGGCAGCGAGCTCCTGATCCGCGCTCGCGCTCCTACTTGTCCATGAGCCGGATCGCTGCCGGTCCGAGAATGACCACGAACAGCACCGGCAGGAAGAACAGGATCATCGGCACGGTCAGTTTGGGCGGCAGGCCGGCGGCCTTCTTCTCCGCTTCCGTCATGCGCATGTCGCGATTTTCCTGCGCCAGGACCCGCAAGGTTTGCCCGAGCGGGGTGCCGTAACGCTCGGCCTGCTGCAGGGCGACGCAGACGGAGCGCACGCCGTCGAGATCGGTGCGCTTGGCGAGATTCTCATAGGCCTGGCGGCGGTCCTGCAGATACGACAATTCGGCGGTAGTCAGCGTCAGTTCCTCGGCCAGCGCGACCGATTGCGAGCCGATTTCCTGGCTGACCTTGTTGAAGGCGGCCTCGATCGACATGCCGGATTCGACGCAGATCAGGAGCAGGTCGAGGGCGTCCGGAAAGGCGCGGCGGATCGACAATTGCCGCTTCTGGATCTTGTTCTTCACATACAAGGTCGGCAGGTGAATGCCGAGATAGGTGGCAAGGATGCACAGGCCGAGCTTGATCGTCGGCGGCTGGTTGATCTGGAGAATGAAGAAGATATAGACGACCGACACCAGCAGCATCGCGGTCGGCGTCACCATGCGGAAGAACAGATAGGTGATGTAGGGCGCTTCGCCGCGATAGCCGGCCTGGATGAGCTTGAGCCGCGCCTCCTCCTGTCCGACCCATTTGCGCAGATTGAAGCGCTCGACCGCCTGCTGCATGTATTGCTTGGGCGATTGCCGCAGCGAGATCTTCTCGCCGCGCGCCATGCGTTCGCGCTCGCGCTGGCGGATCTTCTCGCGCTCGAGGGCGACCTGCCGCATGCGCTTGGGCAAAGGATCGGACGCCAGAAGCGGCATGCCCAGCGTGATGACGGTCGCGACAGCGGCGATGGCGGCGAAGATCATCGCCATCAATTTCTGGTTCTGCATGATCTCGATGAGGAACTGGATCATCTCGCCCTCAGAAATCGAAATTGATCATCTTGCGCATGACCATACAGCCCATGAACATCCAGATGGCGCTGCCGGCGAGCATCAATTGGCCGGTCGGATGCGTCCACAGCAGCGAGATATAGCCGGGGGTGGTCAGCCAGACGACGACCATCACCACGATCGGCAAGGCGCCGATGATCGCCGCCGACGCCTTGGCCTCCTGCGACATCGCCTGGATCTTGCCCTTCATGCGCTTGCGGTCGCGCAGCACTTTCGACAGGTTGCCGAGCGCCTCCGACAGGTTGCCGCCCGACTTCTGC
>JAEWCJ010000248.1 GCA_023390695.1 Pseudomonadota bacterium
GTCGCATGGCGGTTCCGGCGCGCAGGCGCGGGCCGTGATCGACGGTCTCGATGCCGATGTCGTCACGCTGGCGATGCAATCGGATATCGACGCCATTGTCCGCAACTCCGGCAAGATCGCGAAGGACTGGCGCACGCGTCTGCCCAACAACAGCGCGCCGTATACCTCGACGATGATCTTCCTTGTCCGCAAGGGTAATCCCAAAGGCATCAGGGACTGGGACGACCTGGTGAAGCCGGGCGTGCAGGTCATTACGCCCAATCCCAAAACCTCCGGCGCCGCGCGCTGGAATTATCTCGCCGCCTGGGCCTATGCCGCCGACAAGTACAAGGGCGATGTTGCCAAGGTGAAGGACTTCGTCGGCGCGCTCTACAAGAACGTGCCGGTGCTCGATACCGCCGCGCGCGGCTCGACCACGACCTTCGTGCAGCGCCGTATCGGCGACGTCTATATCTCCTGGGAGAACGAGGCGTTTCTCGCGCTCAGGGAGCTGGGGCCGAACCAGTTTGATATCGTCGTGCCCTCGATCTCGACTCTTGCAGAGCCGACCGTGGCGTTGGTCGATGCCAATGTCGACAGGAAAGGCACGCGCGAGATGGCGCAGGCCTATCTCGAGTTCTTGTATTCCCCGCAAGGGCAGAAGATTGCCGCGAAACATTTCTATCGGCCCTATAAGATGGAATTTGCAGATCCGGAAGATGCCAAGCGGTTTCCGAACGTGAAGCTTGTCACGATCGACGATCCGTTGTTCGGCGGTTGGGCCAAGGCGCAGCCCGAGCATTTCGGCGACGGCGGCACTTTCGACCAGATCTACAGGCGCTGATCGCGCATCGGGGTGGCATGACGGCAATGGCAGAGAGCGCTTGGCGGCGGCCGAGCATCATTCCGGGATTCGGGCTGACGCTCGGATTTGCGCTCACCTATCTCAGTCTGATCGTGCTGATTCCGATCGCGGCGCTGGTTCTGCGCACCACGGCGCTGTCATGGGAGCAATTCTGGACGATCGCATCGAGTCCGCGTGTGGTGGCGGCGCTGCGCGTGTCGTTCGGCGCCTCGCTGCTTGCCGCGGCGATCAACGCGGTGTTCGGATTGATCGTCGCCTGGGTGCTGGTGCGCTATCGTTTTCCCGGGCGGCGCGTGTTCGACGCCATTGTCGACATGCCCTTTGCGCTGCCGACGGCGGTGGCCGGCATCGCGCTCACCGCGATCTTCGCGCAGAACGGCTGGATCGGTCAGTATCTGGAGCCGCTCGGCATCAAGGTTGCCTATAACTGGATAGGCATCGTCATCGCGCTCACCTTCATCGGCCTGCCATTCGTGGTGCGTACATTGCAGCCGGTGATCGAGGAGATCGACCGCGAAGTCGAGGAGGCGGCGGCGACGCTGGGCGCCAGCCGCCGTCAGGCGCTGACCAAGGTGATCCTCCCGACATTGCTGCCGGCGTTGCTCACCGGCTTCGTTCTTGCGTTCGGGCGGGCCGTCGGCGAATACGGCTCGGTCATCTTCATTGCCGGCAATATTCCCTACCAGACCGAAATAGCGCCGCTGCTGATCGTCATCCGTCTTGAGGAGTTCGACTATTCCGGCGCCACCGCCATCGCCACCATCATGCTCGCCATCGCCTTCGCGATGTTTCTCACGATCAATTTGATCCAGGCCTGGGCACGCAGGAGATTCGGTCATGTCTGACCAAGCCTTGCCCGCTCCGCGCGGCCGGCGGCATGCGCCAACGACGGAAGCGCGGCCAACCCGGGCTGTTCTGATCGGCGTCGCGCTGCTCTTTCTCGGCGTGTTTCTGCTGTTCCCGCTGCTGGTCGTGTTTGTCGAGGCCTTGCGCGGCGGGCTCGGCACCTACATGGATTCGCTTGCCGATCCCGACGCGCAGGCGGCGATCCGCCTCACGCTGCTGGTGGCCGCGATCGCGGTTCCTGCCAATCTGATCTTCGGGGTTGCGGCGGCCTGGGCCATCGCGAAATACGAGTTTCGCGGCAAGGCGCTTCTGATCACCTTGATCGATCTGCCTTTCTCGGTATCGCCGGTCATTTCCGGGCTGATCTATGTGATCCTCTTCGGCACCCAGGGCTATCTCGGGACGTGGCTGCAGAGCCATGGTCTTCAGATCGTCTTCGCCGTGCCCGGCATCGTGCTGGCGACGATCTTCGTCACCTTCCCGTTTGTGGCGCGCGAACTGATCCCGCTGATGCAGGAGCAGGGAACCCAGGACGAGGAGGCGGCCATTTCGCTCGGCGCCGGCGGCCTGCAGACCTTCTGGCGCGTGACCTTGCCCAACATCAAATGGGGGCTCATGTACGGCGTTCTGCTTTGCAACGCGCGCGCCATGGGCGAGTTCGGTGCGGTGTCGGTTGTATCCGGGCACATCCGCGGCCTGACCAACACCATGCCGCTGCATATCGAAATTCTCTACAACGACTATCAATGGGTGGCCGCCTTCGCGGTCGCGTCGCTGCTGGCATTGCTGGCGCTGGTGACGCTGATCATCAAGTCATTCATCGAGTGGCGTTTCGGCGGCCAGCTCGCGGCTGTGACGCACAGGTAAGGGGGCACGCATGAACGCGCTTGCGCATTTTCGCAGAGGCATCGATCATGCCGTCGCCGGGGCGGCGGCGCTCCCGGGCATCTTGACCGAACGCCTGCGCGGAGATCCGTTGAACGTCACCGTCGAGAACCTGGTCAAGTCGTTCGGCGTAACGCCGGCCCTGCATGGCGTGTCCCTCGACATTGCCGGCGGCGAACTGATCGCGCTGCTCGGCCCCTCCGGTTCCGGCAAGACCACGCTGCTGCGGCTGATCGCCGGTCTCGACTTTCCGACCTCAGGCCGCATTCTGTTCGGCGACGACGATGCGTCCGCCCGGAGCGTGCAGGAGCGCAATGTCGGATTCGTGTTCCAGCATTACGCGCTGTTCAAGCACATGACGGTGTTCGAGAACGTCGCCTTTGGTCTGCGCGTGCGCCCGCATGCGCAGCGTCCGGCGGAGGCGGCGATCCGCGAGCGCGTGATGACGCTGCTGGATCTGGTGCAGCTCTCCGGTCTGGAAAAAAGGTTTCCGGCGCAATTGTCGGGCGGCCAGCGTCAGCGCGTGGCGCTGGCACGGGCGCTCGCCATCGAGCCGGGCATTCTGCAGCTCGACGAGCCGTTCAGCGCGCTCGACTCCAAGGTGCGCAAGGAATTGCGGCGCTGGCTGCGCGAAATCCACGACCGCACCGGCCATACCACGGTGTTCGTCACCCACGATCAGGAAGAGGCGCTGGAACTGGCCGACCGTGTCGTCGTCATGAATCTGGGACGCATCGAGCAGGTCGGCAGCGCCGACGATATCTACGATCGTCCGGCGACGCCCTTCGTGTTCGACTTCATCGGCGATTCCAGCGGATTGCCGGTCACCGTCGACAACGGGAAGGTCTATCTGGACGACCAGGCCCTCGGCCTCGACGCAAGTGAATATTCCGACGGTCCGGCCACATTGTTC
>JAEWCJ010000279.1 GCA_023390695.1 Pseudomonadota bacterium
CATTACGGATATGCATGGAGAACGATCCGGCTTTCTGTAAACAGAACCGGACCCTATCGGGGCCTTATCCCTGCGACAAGCCGCCCCGAGAGAGCGGGGTCAGGGCCTCTGGCAGAGGCCTCCGTCACGCGCTTTTGACGAACACCATCTGGCGGACGTCGATGTTCCCGGACAGAAAACCGGCTTCGCAGTAGGACAGATAATACTCCCACAAGCGCCGGAACCGCTCGTCGAAACCGAACGGCACGAGGCTGGGCCAGGCCGCGAGAAAACGCTCCCGCCAGGTCGCCAGGGTGAGGGCATAATCGTGGCCGAAGACCTTTTCCCCGGCGAGGGGTAGCCCGAATCCCTGTCCCAGCGTTTTCAGCGTGGAGGGGGTCGGCAGCATGCCGCCGGGGAACACGTAGCGGCGGATGAAATCCATCTCGCGCCGGTAATGGGCGAAGAGCCGATCCTGAATTGTGATGGTCTGGATGCCGGCGAAGCCGCCGGGGACCAGGCGATCGCGCAATTGCCGGAAGTAATCCGGCCAGAATTGCTCGCCGACCGCTTCCAGCATCTCGATCGACGCGATGCGGTCATATGACCCGCGCTCGTCACGATAATCCTGCAGACGGATGTCGACTTTCTCGGCGAGGCCGGCATTGAAGACCCGCCGCTTCGCATATTCGAACTGCTCGCGGCTGATGGTCAGCCCGACCACATTGGCGCCCACGGTCTTTGCGGCATATTCGGCGAAGCCGCCCCATCCGCAACCGATCTCCAGGACCTTGTGGTCCGATCTGAGATCGATCTGCTGGGCGAGACTTTGATATTTCCGCAATTGCGCGGCCGACAGGTCGTCGTGGCTGTCCTGATCGAATAGCGCGGACGAGTAGGTCATGCTCGGATCGAGCCAGGCCGCATAGAACTCGTTGCCGAGATCATAGTGAGCATGGATGTTCTTGCGTGCCTGCCGCGGGGTGTTGCGGTTGAGCCAGTGACGGAAGCTCTGCAGCCATCGCACAGCCGGGTGTGCCAGCACCGATTGCAGCATCTCTTGGTTGACGCAGAACAGATACAGAAATCGCGTCAGGTCCGGCGTTTCCCATTCGCCGCGCAGATAGGCCTCGGCGATTCCGATATCGCCGCTCTGCAGCAGCCGCCAGGCGAATCGATAGTCGTTGACCAGCAGTTGCGCGACCGGTCCGTCGGACGGGCCCTTGTACACCAGACGCCGCCCGTCCGGCAGCGAGACCTCGAGCGTCCCGCAACGGATTTGTTCGGCGAGCCGCAGCGCGGTGCGGACCGTCGCCGGCAAGCCGCGCAAGGCCGCCGTGCGTGTTTGTGCTGTGACGGTGACGGTCTCCTGCATCCCCGACGCCCCCAATAGCCAACCCGGCCATTATCGAGGGGAGGAGCGCGCCTGTCTACGTGGTCTTGCCCGCTCGAATGTCGCGGTGCTCGACGGGAGAAGCGCCGCCGCTTGTCAAATACCGACAAATCGATGGAGTTTTGAAAGCGCTCTGAAACCATGGCCCCGCTTCCGGCGGGTTTCCGCGATCGGGTTCACCACTTGTTTGAACCTGCGGCCGTACTGCTCGCCGCGTTTCCTGCGGCGGCCGCATTCGTCGTCCGTCGATCTGCGT
This sequence comes from Pseudomonadota bacterium, assembly GCA_023390695.1. Next base: position 1,629 of record JAEWCJ010000279.1, read on the forward strand.
ATTTCCAGGTACCCCGTTTCATGCAGCTAGACGTCCATACGCTGTTCCTCGTCACGACCAACGTCGAGGGGATGCTCGGACTTTTGCTGTTGTTCGCCTGGGTGCAGAACACCGCCATAACCGCGGTGGCCTGGTGGGCCTGGGCGCATTTGCTGCGCGCCGTTTCGATCGGCCTGTTTGGCATGTACGGGGCGACGTCGGCGTTCGTGACCATCGAGATCGCCAACGCTCTTCTGCTCATGTCAGTGGCCTTCACGTGGACGGGAGCCCGCGTTTTCGGCGGCCGAAGCATTTCGCCGTTTGGTCTCATCGCCGGTGCGCTGGTCTGGCTGGTTGTCGTCAGGCTGCCGGGCGTGGCCGACACCATCGCCGCCCGCATATTCCTGAGTTCGGCGATCATCGCCTGTTATACGTGGATGGCGGCCTTCGAATTCTGGCGTGGGCGCGACGAACCCCTGGTCTCGCGCTGGCCGGCGATCGTCCTGCTGTTCGCCGACGGAGCTCTGTTCCTGCTGCGCACGCCGATGAGCCTGATCCTGCCCTGGGTGCCGGGCATGCAGGTCTTCGACAGCATCTGGATGAGCGTTTTGAGCTTCGAGGCGCTGCTGTTCACGATTGCGATCGCATTCATTCTTCTGGCGATGGCCAAGGAGCGCACCGAGTTTCTGCACAAGACGGCATCGCTGGTCGATCCGCTCACCGGAATTGCAAACCGCCGCGCGTTCTTCCAGGGCAGCGAAGAAATGGCGCGTCGCGTCGAAGCTGATCCGCGTCCGGTCGGCCTGCTGCTGATCGATCTCGACCATTTCAAGCTGATCAATGACAATTACGGTCATGCCTTCGGCGACCACGTGCTGCAGATCTTCGCCAAAACCGCGAATGCGCATACCGGCGCGGACGATATCGTCGGGCGGCTGGGCGGCGAGGAATTCGCGGTGCTTCTCTACGATGCCGACCACGATCACGCGATCACCGTCGCCGAGGAGCTCCGCAATTCCTTCGCCGGCAATACAGCGCGGGTCGATGGATTCGATGTCGGCGCCACCGCTTCAATCGGGGTGGCGGTCAGCGGCCGGGCGCCGCTCGATGTCCATGCCTTGCTGGCGCAGGCCGACGAGGCGCTCTATCGCGCCAAGGAGCGCGGCCGCAACCGCGTGGAAACGTCGTCCCTCGATCTGGTGCTCAAGCTCGACAGTTCGACGCCGTCGCTGCGCATTCCAGGACTGGCGCAGAAGCACGCGGCGTGAGAGCCGGACGGATTTTCCGGATTTGAGGCCGCGAGCCCATTCGCCGCGCCGCACCCAAGATCGCGGACGCCGCATATTTCCCATTTGAAACGGCGACTGGCCCATCGAACCGCGGCGGGGCGCTCCTTCCCGGGTCGCTTTGATGTTTGACAGTGGCCGGCAGCCGTATGCAGTATAGTGCATATCGGGCGTCAACGACCCGCTATAAACAACAAAACAAGCGGTTCTGGGAGGAGCTATGATTCCGGCGCGACAGGAATCGTCATCCGACGGCGGCAAGCCGGCGTTCAGGCCCATCAATTATGCTGCGGTTGATGTCGTCCGCGAATGCGGCGCGGATGGCAGCCACCGGCTGCGGTCGAACACGCCGCTGCAGCCGATCGAGCCCAGCCTGGCGCATCTGTTTCGCCGCGCGGTAGAGCGGCAGCCCGGCCGGCTGTTCCTGGCGGAACGCGATGCCGCGGGCGTTTGGCAGGGCGTCACCTACGAGCAGGCGCGCCGCAAGATCGATGCGGTTGCACAGGCCTTGCTGGACCGCGGTCTCTCCGCCGAGCGGCCGGTGATGATCCTCTCCGGCAATTCTGTCGAGCATGCGATCCTGATGCTGGCCGGATACACGGCGGGGATTCCCGTGGCGCCGATTTCCGTCGCCTATTCGCTGCAGAGCCAGGATCACGCCAAGCTCAAGCACATCAACGATCTGCTGACGCCCGGCCTCGTCTATGTCTCCGATACCGCGCCCTTCGCCAGGGCGCTGGCGCATGTCGATGCGCCCGTCGTGGCCGGACGCAACGGCGGCAATCTGGATAATGTCACGGCATTCGACGACCTGGCCCGCACCAGTCCCGCAGCCGCGGTGGAACAGGCCGTCGCCGCGATCCGTGCCGACACGATCGCAAAGGTATTGTTCACGTCCGGCTCGACCAGTTTTCCCAAGGGCGTGGTCAACACGCACGGCATGCTGACCGCCAATCAGCAGCAGCTGAATCAATGCTGGCCCTTCATGGCCGAACAGCCGCTGGTGCTGGTCGACTGGCTGCCGTGGAATCATACATTCGGCAGCAATTACACGTTCAATCTGACTCTCTATAATGCCGGCACGATGTATCTCGATGCCGGCAAGCCGGTGCCGGCCCTGATCGAACACACCGTCCGCAATTTGCGGGATGTGTCGCCGAGCGTGTATTTCAACGTGCCGGCCGGGTTCGGCGCGTTGCTGCCGTTCCTCGAGAAGGACGAGGCGCTGGCGCGTTCGTTCTTTGCAAATCTGCAATTGATCTTTTACGCGGGCGCCGCTCTGCCGCAGGATCTGTGGGAGCGGCTGGAAGAGATCTCGATCCGCACGACCGGGCAGCGCGTGCCGCTGACGTCGGCCTGGGGGACGACGGAAACCTCGCCGCTTGCAACCATGGCGCATTTTCCGCTCGACCGTGCGGGGAATATCGGTGTGCCGGTATCCGGCGTGGAGCTGAAGCTGGTGTCCAACGGCAACAAGCTGGAAATCAGGGTGCGCGGTCCGAATGTGACGCCCGGTTACTGGCGCAGTCCGGATTTGACGGAAGCCGCATTTGACGAGGAGGGCTTCTACAAGCCCGGCGACGCGGTGCGTTTTGCGGATGCCGACGACGCTGACAAGGGTGTGATTTTCGATGGCCGCACCGCCGAAGATTTCAAACTGACCAACGGCACCTGGGTCGCGGTCGGTGCCTTGCGCGTCGGCGCGCTCGCGGCGGCGTCACCCGTTTTGCAGGACGCCATCGTTGCGGGCGAGGGGTGCGATCAGGTGGGTCTTGTCGCATGGCTCAACGTGTCCGGATGCCGGCAATTGATCGGCAATGACGCTCCGCTCGACCAGGCCGAACTGGCGCGGCATCCCGCAATTCATGCGCATCTGAGCAAGACCTTCGCAAAATGGA
>JAEWCJ010000309.1 GCA_023390695.1 Pseudomonadota bacterium
CCTATAAAGCGGCTGACAACCGGGTACGGAAATCAAAATGCATTTCGGCGTATGACAGCCCGTCTGCACGTGCCGTCATGGCGGTTAAGGCTGTTCGGACGGCGCTTTCTTCTTGCCCGCCGCCTTCAGTTTGCGCAAGCGCTCGGCCCAACCTTCCTTAATGCTCTGCCGTGCCCGGCTGAGCGCCAGAGCATCTGCCGGCACGTTCTCGGTAATCACCGATCCCGAACCGATATATGCGCCGTCGCCGATCGAGACCGGCGCCACCAGCGCGGAATTCGACCCCACGAAGGCGCCCTTGCCGATATCCGTGCGGTGCTTCTGCGCGCCGTCATAATTGCAGAAGATGGTACCGGCTCCGATATTGGCGTTTTCGCCGACACGGCCGTCGCCGATATAGGACAGGTGATTGGCCTTGGCACCGTCCTCCATCACCGCTTCTTTCAGTTCGACGAAATTGCCGATCTTCACGCCCTTGCCGATCCTGGTGCCGGGCCGCAGCCGCGCATAGGGGCCGATCGACGCGCCCTCGCCGACATGCGCGCCGGCAAGATGCGAGAATGCGTGGATGACGGCGTTGTCGTCGACGGTGACATTCGGACCGAACACGACATACGGCTCCACCGTGACGTCGCGTCCGAATCTGGTGTCGGCGGACAGAAACACGGTGTCCGGCGCGATCATCGTCACGCCCGCATCGAGCGCCGCCCTGCGCAGCCGCTGCTGCAGCACCGCTTCGGCTTCCGCAAGCTGGGCCTTGGTGTTGATGCCTCTCACGTCATCCTCCTCGACCTCAACCACGACGGCGTCCAGTCCCATGTCGGCGGCAAGCGACACGGCATCGGTGAGATAGAACTCCCGCTTGCGGTTGTCGTCCTTGATGCGTTCCAGAAGCGCGAGCGCATGGCGGCCGGACAGCGCCATCAGTCCGCCATTGCACAGCGTGATCTTGCGCTCGTTGTCATCGGCGTCATTGTGCTCGCGAATGGCGAGAAGCTTGCCGTCCTTCACCAGCAGCCGTCCATAGCCGGTCGCATCGGCCGGCCGGAAGCCGGTCACCGCCACTGCCGCGCCCTGCGCAAGCGGCTCGCGCAGCCGCGCCAGATTGTCGGCGGTGATCAGCGGCGTGTCGCCGAAAATGACCAGAATGTCGTCGGCGCCTTTTTCGAGCGCGGCTCGCGCCGCCAGTACGGCATGGGCCGTGCCGCGGCGTTCCGTCTGCACGGCGATCATGGCATCCGGAACCAGGCGCCTGGCCTCGGCGGCGACGGAATCATGGTCCGGGCCGACCACCACGGCGGTCGCAGTGGAGCCGGCCGCCGTCACGGCGTTCAGCACATTGGCGAGCAATGTCCGCCCGCCGACCTGATGCAGCACTTTCGGCTGGGAGGAACGCATGCGGGTGCCCTCGCCGGCGGCGAGAACGATCGCGAGGCAGGTCCGGGCGGTTTGTGTGGTGTCTATGGACTTCATGGGGCCCCTCTTATCCGAGCCGCCGGATGGGGAAAAGCCATGCCGCGGATTCCGCTGCAATGCAGCGGTACTGCCCGCTTCCTGCTAGCATTTGTCGCGAATGATTCGCGAAGTCCCAATTCCCGACGACCAGACCGCGAAAGCGGCACCCGCCGCCCGCGGGGATAGCGACTTGCGCGGACTGCTCCGGCTCGCGGGCTGGGGGGCGGCGGCGGTGCTGGCGCTGATGCTGGCGGTGTTTGCAACGCGGTCCGAGCTGGGAAGCCGCCGCATGGCTGCGGTCCTGGGACCGCCCCCGCCTGCCCAGCAGCCCGAATCGCGGCAAAGCGCGGCCCGGGCCGCAGAACTTGATTTCGAGACGCGGCAACTGGCGGCGGCGGTGCGCTCGCTGTCCGCCGACCGCGATCGCCTGCTCGCGCGGGTTACCGTGCTCGAACGCAACCTGGAGGATGTGACCGGATCGATTCCGCGAACGCCGAAGGTGCCGGTACAGGCCGAGCCGACGGCAAAGCCGGACGCGACGGCATCCGAAACCCCGCCCGAGGCGGTCCAACTTGCGGCCATCCCGGTTGCGATCGGGCCGACCCTGATCGCCACGATTTCGTCGCAACTCATGATCCCGTCCCCGTCGGCTGAGGCGCTGGCCCAGGTCGGCTTGCCGTCCATCCCCGTCGTCGAGGACGAGAACACCGCCACCCGCACCAGTTTCGGCGTCGATATCGGGTCAGGTCCGAATGTGAAATCGCTTCGCAGCACATGGGCGTCGATCCGACAGAACCACGGCGATCTGTTCGAGGGGCTTTATCCCGTGATCGCGGTTCGCGACGGCGGCAAGCCCGGTCCCGTCGAATTGCGGCTGATCATCGGCCCGCTGACCAATGCCGCCACCGCCGCGCGGCTTTGTGGCAAAATCGCGAATGCGGGTCTGTCCTGTCAGCCTGCAATCTTCGATGGACAGCGCCTCGCCTTGCGATGACCTCGGCTGTTGCCGCTGCGGGCGCGCGAGGCCATAGTGGCCGCATGCAAAACAACAGCACCCGCCCTTTGTTCATGTCGACGGCGCGTCAGACAAACTGGCTGATTATCGCCGGATTGCTGTCCGTCGGTTACGCACTCTACCTGCGTTATCTCGCGGTCGAATTGTCGAGCGTCGGTCTGGCCTGCCAGGCCGGATTGCAGACGTGGCTATGCTTCACGCGGCAGATCGTCATCGCGTTGTTCACGAATTCCGTCTTCGGCGTTGTTGCGTTGATCGCCGCCGTGCTCAACCTGCTGCGGCCCTCCCTGCTTCTGTTCGGGCTGGGGCTGGTCGCGGCCGGTTTCGGCATCGTTCTCTACAATGTCGGTCTCTCGGCGCTCGCCGTCGGACTCCTGATCGTCAGCCTGGCGCGGCCTCGTCCTTCGACCGGAACAGAATAAGCGCAAGCGCGACGATCAGCGCACAGAACCAGAGCGACTGCCAGTTGGCGAAGCTTTCGTTGAACACGATGTAAACCGCGGACAGAACCAAGGTCGCCGCCGCCACGATCTCGGCGGCGCCGCGCTTGCCCTTGCCGCCCCGGATCAGCGACAGCAGCAGGAACGGAACGATCGCGGCCGAAAGCGGCGCGTAGGGAAAATCCTTGTAGCGCGGATCGAAGACCAGACCGAGCGCGACCTGGAGCGTAAGCACTGTCAGCGCCACCAGCAGCAGGCCCAGTGCGACGACCAGACGGTCATTGAGGTGCGGCCGCAGCGATCGCAGCACGGCGGCGAATGACGGCAGCCTAACTGCTTCCCGCATCAACGCCGCCGATGCCGCGAGCGGCGCGATCAGCGCGAGCAGAGCCAAAGCATACGATCTGATCCACCCGCCGGCACCAAGGCTTTCCACCGGCATGCGCTCGATCGCAAGGCCGGCGAAAATGCCGGCGACGGTGGCGTTGGCGGCGATGGCAAGCCACAGATGCATCGGCGCCACCAGCGATCCATGCGCACGGAAACGCGCCAATCCGGCGACACCGAAGATGAGCGCTGCGAACAGAATGCCGCCGGCGGCTTGCCGCGCCCAATGCGGATGGTTCGACACCGCGGCGCCCCACGGGAATTTCTGCTCGCGGGTGTCGGCGTCGAACAATCCCCAATAGCCGCCGACCGTTCCTTCCAGCCGGCGCTTCCACGGCTGGTCGAAGGCCTCGATCACGTTGACATGGAATTTGTCGCGCTTGGCCAGCGCAAGCACGCCCTGGATGACAAGCGCCTGATTGGCGAGCGACGGCAGCGCGCCTTCGCGCATGCGGCCGGCGCTCGGCCAGCCGGTTTCTCCGATCAGGATTTCCTTGTCCGGAAAGGCGGCCACCATCTGCCGGCGAATGGAATCGACATGCGCCGCCGCCTGCTCGGCCGGGATCGGGAAATCCTCCCAGTACGGCAGGATGTGAATGGTGACGAAGTCGACGGCGTCATAGATTTCGCGGTGCCGCAGCCAGAATTCCCAGACATCGGCATAGGTCACCGGCATGCTCACCTGTGACTTCACGCGGCGGATGATGCCGGCGAGATCGGGCCCGGATATTTCGCCGCGCAACAAGACCTCGTTGCCAACGACGACCGACTGGATCACGTCCGGGAAGCGTTTCGCCAGTCCGACCGTGGTCGCGATCTGGGTTTCGTTCTTGGCGGCGTTGCTCGACAGCCAGAGACCCTGGATGACCTTCAATCCGTGCTTGCGGGCGATTTCCGGGATCTGGTCGAGGCCGTGCTCGATCGAATAGCTGCGCACGCAATCGGTCACGTTCTTCAGGCGCGCGAAATCCTCGTCGATCTGCCAGGCCGGAATATGCGTGCCGTCGGACAGCGGATTCTGGTCGCCCCGGAAGGGCGCGTAGGACACGCAATACAGTTTCTCGCCGGCGGCCAGCGGCGCGGCCGGCATCGGCACGGGCGCGCCCATCCACCACCAGACCGCCCCCACAATGGCGGCGGCGCAAGCCAGAAAACCGAACGGGGCGGTCAGCGAGATAAACAAACGTTCATGCATGCGGGAGGTTGAGCCGTGCCTGAGTTGGTAAGGATGCGGAAAGCACCAATGCTTTAAGCACAAGTGCGGCGATCGCTGGACAAAAGAATCGAAGTTCGTTTTTCTTTCGAATGAAAAACCTTGCCGGAAGACGCCGTATTGCTGACCGAATTGGATGCAAATTTGCATTCATCGAGAGCTGACTGTCCAAGCCCCGACCCATCACGAGAACTGAAATCACCATGTTCGTACGCGACCCGCGTCTCCTGTCCGCGCTGCTTCTCGCCGGCGCTTTAGTCGCTGTAAACCATCCAGCAGTTGCCCAGAACGCCGATCAGGGCGCCGACAAGGCCCGCCAGCAGCCGACCGGTGACGCCAAGAAAGATTCCCCGCAGCGCAAGGCCGATGACCTGATGGAGGTCTCCCGCCAGATCGCCGGTCCGGCCGGCAATCCGGAATGCGTCTGGCTGGGGCGCCGGGTGGTGAATTTGCTCTGGCGCGACGACATGGACACCGCTTTCCGCCATCTTGATCTTTACGATCGTTTCGGTTGCCCCGGCGGCCACATCCAGGCGACCTTCCGCTGCGTCGTCCGGCAGGGCCTGATCGACCCGAAGACACCCGACAGCCTGCAGGCCCGGGTGAACACCTGCTGGGTCAATCCTGCGGCGCCGCCCGCACCGGCGGCAGCAGCCAATTCGCCGCAGCCCGGAACATCCACACAATAAGCACGTTGTCGCTCCGTTGTATGTGGCGTCATTAAAACGCCACGTCCCAGAGCAATTGTTTAACGGCCTCTTATGAGGTATTTTGCACCGCAGCAGGCGCCTTCCCAGGGGACGGGGTGGACGCCTTCCTCACAGCCCCGATCGGTTACGCGTGTTATGCGCCTCGTCGCCTTCGTCGTCGCGCTCGTCGCAATTGTGCATGCCGCCCTGTGGGCGCTCGCTGAAAAGCGAGTCGCAGCTCCGGACATCGAAGGCATGCTCGCGAGCGTTTCTTATGCGCCATTTGCCGGCACCACTCATGCCGACAAAGCGCAGACATCGGCCGCTCAGATCCGTTCCGATCTTCACATTCTCGCGCCGATCACGCGCGCGGTGCGTACCTATTCGGCGACCCAGGGCGTTGAACTCGTGCCGGGTATCGCCAACGAATTCGGTTTGAAGGTCACGGCCGGCGCCTGGCTCGACAACGACGCCAAGCGCAACGAGCGCGAAATCCGCTCGGTCATCGAACTTGCACGCCGGCATTCGAATATCGACGGCATCGTTGTCGGCAACGAAACGGTCTACCGCGGTGAAACGACTCTGATCGGAGACGAGAAGCTCGAGCTCACGCCGGAGGAAGCGAAGAACCTCCGCGATGCCCAGGCGTCAGGCGATACCGCGCGCATCAACCGCGCCAAGGAAGCCATCAACGTCGCCCGCCTGATCAAGGTCATTCAGCGCGTGAAGCGCGAGACCCAAACTCCGGTCACCACCGGTGAAATCTGGAGCGTCTGGCGCGATCATCCGGAGCTTGCATCCGCCGTCGACTTCATCGCCGTTCACATCCTGCCCTACTGGGAAGGCGTGCCGGACGCGAATGCCGTCGACAAGGCGATCGGCGGCTACCAGGAATTGCGCCGCATGTATCCCGGCAAGCGCATCGTCATCGCCGAGTTCGGCTGGCCGAGCGCGGGTTACAACCTGATGCATTCCAATCCGGGACGCTTCGAACAGGCGATGATCCTGCGCGACTTCGTTGCGCGCGCCGATGCGCTCGGCATCGACTACAACATCGTCGAAGCCATCGACCAGCCATGGAATGTGTTCGAAGGCAGCGTCGGCCCGTACTGGGGCATGTTCGACGACGCCCGCAACCAGAAATTCGCCTTCACCGGTCCGATCACCGATCCTGATCAC
>JAEWCJ010000352.1 GCA_023390695.1 Pseudomonadota bacterium
AACGGTAATCGTGAACGAATCGTAGATCTGCACGACATCGATATCGGCCGGCCGCAGACCAGCTTTTCCGAATGCCCTTTGGCCGGTCTCGTGCGACCCGGGAAGCGTGAGCGACGGCATTTGTGCAAGCGAGCGGTGTGTCGAGCATTCGGCTGAAGCAAGTATCCGCACTGGCTTACTTCGGAGATCGGCAGCTCGCTCTCGCGAACACAAGACGACTGCTCCGCCGCCATCGGTAACGAGACAACAATCCAGCCTCCCAAGCGGAGAGCTGATCGGATCGGCGGCGATAACGTCGTCAATGGAAAGCTCGCCTTTCCCGAAGCAATATGCCCTTGGATTGAGCAAGGCCCATTGTCGGGCCGCCACCGCCACTTCGGCCATTGCGGATCGAGTCGTTCCGTATTCATGCATATGCCGCTGAGCGCACAGGGCATAAGAGGAAATGGGCAATAGCGGCCCATAGGGCATTTCGAACTGGCCAAGCGGAAGATGCGCCTCGGGCGCCCCGCCCAGCGTCCGCGTTCGCCCCGACCGCTGGTTGCTGGCGTAACAAATGACAATGACGCTCGCATCACCCCGTTCGATGGCTGCCGCGGCATGCGACAACATGATCTCGAATGCAGCACCGCCGGCATAGGTAGTGTCGATCCAGGACGGTACGATTCCCAAATATTCGGCAATGACCGATGCATCAAATCGGCCGCTGATGCCGCTTGTCGCAATTCCGTCGACGTCGCGCAGCGTTAATCCCGCATCGGCCAAGGCTCGCCGAACCGCCTGGGTTTGAAGCTCGAGAATTGACTTGTTGGTGACGCCAAGATCGGATTCGGCAACCCCGGCAATGACGGCTTCACTCACTTGGGGACCTCGATAATCGTACGGGCATTCTCAACAATGATCTGCCCGTCCTGATCCCGGATTGTCGAGACAATGTCGACGCGATCGCTGCCTTCAATGGTCTGGGACGACAGAATCTGGGACGAAATCGTGACAACGTTCGGAGGCGTGACGAACCGGCGGTTTCGGAATTCCATTTCCACAAATCTGGCGCACGGCCCGGCCCATTTCCGGATCTGCCTTGCGATCAGCGCACCGAACATCTGACCGTCGGCTATGGGCCCTTTCAGGCCCCGCTGCCGGGCCAAATCTCCGTCATAATGCACGCGATGCCAATCCCAGGTGGCTCCCCCGTAAGCCATCAAGCCGGCTTGATCGAGCCTCACAATGAGATCTGGAACCGATGGACTCATCGGTTCCTCCGATAGATGATCGTTTCGAAATTCTCGGCGAGCTTCTCGTTCCTTTGATTGAAGTAAGTCGCAACCTGGATAACAACGACGATCTGATTTTCGCTCGCGTCTTTGGTCTCGCGCACGGAATCGACTCTCCATTCAACGCGCAGAATATCGCTCGGATAGACCGGCTGGTAGAAGCGATAGCGGTTTCCACCTCGGACACGCCACCAGCCTTCGATCGACGGGTCCCAGGAATGGCCTATATATCCGTTCTCGTCGGGCTCGCGGTCCGAGTATTGCAAGGTCTCGCAAATGAATGTTGGCGGAGCGACAACGTCATCATATCCGGCCGCCGTGGCGGCCGACTTGCTCACATAGATTTCGGCATCGTCGCCAATTGCCCGCGCAAAATACAGAAACGACGACTCGCCGAGCGGCGCCTTGGCCTGATAAGTGGCGGTTCGCGACAGAAGGGACTCGAATTCCTTCATGGCTGTTTCTCCGCGGCCTCAGTCGGACCACGCGACAATGTCCACGGACACCTTGCGGCCATTTGGCAAGGCCGAGCAAACAAGGCCTGATGCAACGGGGAACGGCTCCCTGAGGAGATTTCGTCGGGTCGTCCCGGTCTGCCGATAGTCCGGCAGCACGTCCTCCGTCACCCATTCCACCGTCTGAACAGTATTCCGGATTTCCATTCCTGCTTCGGCCAGCACCTCCGGCACGATCGAACTGTAGATATCCTCGACCTGCTCGACCAAACTCAGTGTTCCGTCACGGCTCTGCAGGCCCGTGGCCATCAAGCATGAGCCGAACCGGCGGACCAATCCTCCATGAACGGTGCGGGATGGCTCGGCTTTTCCGCTCGACGCGCAAATCTCAACCGAGATATGCGCCTGCCCCGCGGGCAACTGCACAACGCCAACCGCCGGCATCACCGGCAGGTCGGGAATGCGTTTCTTCAACGCTCCGACCGCTTCGTCCACCTCCGCAGAGCTCGCTGACGCGAGCATGAGACGACAGCGGCCGACACTTTTCCAGCCGGTTCCCATCCCTTCAAGCAGCCGCTCGACCCGCCGGATCTCGCTTTCGAGCGAGGCGTCAGAGCCGTGCTCATCCGGCTCGAAGCCTTCCCCGACAAATACGAAATCGTTGGGCTCGGAAAACACCCGGATCGCGGCCGGCGTCTGCACAATCTTCCGCTTCTGATCGCGCCCGGCAGCCACGACTTCGAGCTCGATCAAGGCTTCCCGGCGCATAAGACGGTTGACGGGCACAGTATGGATCGCTGCGCCTGACACCCCGTACGATTCCAGAATTCCAGGGATATTCTGAATTGACGCAAACGCCTGTGGCGTAACGTACTGGATAACCGAGATGACGTCGGCCAGGGAAAGGCCGGCAGCTTCGAGCACGGCCCGAATCTTCGCGAGAGCCGTATCGATCTGGGCAGTCAGGTCTCCCTTGACGACAATCTTGTTGGCTTGCGCGTCATATTCGGAGGCGCTGTTTCCCGACAGGAAGCAGACGCCATTGATGTCCAGGCCCAGAGGATAGGTGTATTTCGTGTGATCCTTCCAAGGGAACACAGGCGGAATAATCGGCTTCATGAGCGCCCTTTTTGTTAGATCATGCTAATCGGCTATGGCGACCCGTTCATTCCTTCGAGCTCTGCGATTGCCATCGCTTGACACGATCAGGCGCAGAATCTCGCTTGTTCCGTCACCGATCTGGAAGAGCTTCGCCTCGCGATAATAGCGTTCCAGCGGATGGTCGCAGCTGTATCCTTGGCCGCCCATGATCTGGATCGCCTCTGAGACAACGTTCATGGTCATGTCGGCGCCCTGCAGCTTTGCCATTGCCACCGCGACCGGAGCATCGTCGGACCTTTCGTCGACCAGAGTGGCGGCGCGATAGGTCAGACAGCGGCAGGCCTCAATCGAGGACTGCATGTTGGCGAGCTTGAACCGGATTCCCTGATGGCTTGAGAGAGGCTGCCCAAACTGGTTTCGGCCCTGCGCATACGCCGCCGCGTAATCAAGCGCCGCCTGGGCCACGCCAACGCAACGCGCGCCGTAATAGGTCCGCGTTTTCGCAAAGCCAATGCGCATACATTCAAAGGCGCGACCGACGGGGCCAATAACATTGGCGCTCGGCACATAACAATCCTTGAAGTGGATCTCAAATATCGGATTGGCTCCGTGGCCAAGCGCCTTGATACGCCGCCCAATTTCCATGCCCGGCGTGCCTTTTGGCACAATGAACATCGTCGCCGCCGGCTTTCCCGTTTCCGAGCTGATCACTTGCGCGAAGACGAGCAGCGCATCGGACACGTTGGCATTTGAAATAAAGATCTTTGTTCCAGACAGCACATAGCCGCCATCGGCCGGGGTTGCGACGGTTTCCAGTGCGGCCGCGTCGCTTCCGACATTTGGTTCGGTGAGCGCCACGGATACAATGAGATCGCCGCGCGCCACGCCCGGCAGATATTCCTGCTTCTGCTGTTCGGTGCCGGCCTCCAAGATCGGACCGGCGGACATCGCAGCCGAATAGCTCGTCGCCGAAAACCAGCCGGCTGCGAGTTCTTCGATGGCAACCGCAGTGGCCAGAACGGTCAGCCCTCGCCCCCCATACTCCTTGGGAATGTCCAGCCCCATCATCCCCGCAGACGCCATATCCTTGAGCAGATCGCGCGGAAACTGGGCGCCGCTCGCTTCCGTTTCCATCGCAATCGGAGCCAGCCGGCTTCTTGCATATTGTCGCGCAGCGTTCCGCAACTCGATCAGATCGGCTGGAAGACGAAACGGCATCCTGAAACTCCGCTCATTCATGGACGATGGGCCTGTCGACGCGGCCTCATTCATTGACCGGTCCCAATCGCCAGGACGTCGACCGCAACCAGTCCATGACTGGTGACCAGCAGCGGATTACATTCAATCTCCGCCAGAGCCCCCTTTTCGGCCAGTTGGAGCGCGCACATTCTTTCGATGGCATCCGTCGTCCACGTCACGATCTGCGCCGCCAAAGGCCCTTCATTCTCAATCCGCTTCCACAGACGCAATCTTTCCATGGAACTCCGCACGTATTCCGCGCTTACGGGGGGGACGAGCGTAATGAAATCGCCCTCTTCGTTCGTCTTCACTCCGCCGGCACCAAGCACGATGCGCTGACCAAAGGTCACGTCTGTCGCAACACCGATCACCAGTTCCAGGCCAAGTCCCTGAACCTGCTCCTCGACAATAGCCGCCGTTGCGCCGATGGCTCGCATCTGCTCCCAGGCCTTTTGCAGCTCTGCGATATTCCCAATGCCGGCAATAACGCCGCCGATCCGGCTCTTGTGTGCGACCGTCGGCTTGAGGAGCTTGATCACGCAGGGAAAGGTGACCCCCGACGCCTGCTTTTCAAAAGGCTTGTCGGCTTCGATGCGCCAGCGCTTCGGCACTTTGAGAACATACTTCTCCGCCAGCGCCATGCCTTGCCATTCGTCGAGCAGGACATCGCCCTCGGGATCGCGAGACAGATCGGCCGGCTTTATGATCGCGGCGTCCTGTGACTGGGGAAAACTGTCATAGGCATCGCGGCGCACCGAAAGCTCGCGTTTCCAGCGCCGCAGATTGCCAAGCGGCGGGATCAGGCGGGCCGGATCGGAAAAAAGCTTCATTCCGCCCGCCGTCGCCATTTGCTGAATATTCTGCGGCACACCGAGCCAGGAGGTGAAGATCGGTTTGCTGACGGTTTTCTGAACTCCGCCGACGATCTCGACGACCTCTCTTGCCTTGTCCTCTTCGGCCTTCCCGTTGAGGACAAAGAGTATGGTGTTGGTGACGTCATCGTCTGCGAGAGTGAGCAGCGCCTGCTGCAAGCTCGCCGAGTTGTTCACCACCTGGGCCGTGACATCGACGGGATTCTTTGTGGTCCCGAAGTCGGGAATCAGCTTGCTGAGCCGCGCTTCGGTCGCCTCGCTCAGCTTGGCGAGTTCGACGCCCTGCGATTGGCACGTATCTGTGAGGTAGACGCCAACTCCTCCGGAGGTTGTGGCGATAGCCAAGGGGTCGGCAGCGCCCGGTTCCGACAGCACGCGGGCATGGTCTATAAGCGCTTCAAACGTCTCAACCTCGATCACGCCGTGCTTTGCAAAGGCTGCCCGAAACGCCTCATGGTGGCCAGCCATTTGCCCCGTATGCGAAGCCACGACGCGCGCAACCTCTTCGGAGCGGCCGGGCTTGATAAGGACGAGAGGCTTTCCGGCGCGCCGCAAAGCCTCGGCAGCGGAGCAGAATTCCTGTCCGTCCTCGAGGCCCTCGATATAGCCAAGCACCACATCGGTATCCTGGTCGTTCGCCAGCAAGTGAAGATAATCGCCGAATCCCAGCACCGCCTCATTTCCCGTGGTGAACACATGGGAAAAGCCGGTGCCCGCCAACATGGCGTCGGCCCATATGCTGGGTGCGAATCCACCGCTTTGACTGACAAGAGCAACACGCCCGATCTTGCCCGGCGCCAGAACGGAGATCGAGCTGGCAAATGTCGCCGGCCGCTTGTTGACAAAGGAAATCGTGCCGACGCAATTGGGGCCGTTTACCGCAATTCCGTAGCGGTACGCCAGCTCGCGCATCCGCCTTTGCAACTCGATACCCGCTGCGCCCGCTTCGGCAAATCCGGAGGTGAAAACCGCAGCGGCCTGCAAACCTTTTTTGCCCAGTTCTTCCAGCGCCTCGACAACAGCCGGCGCCGGCACGGCAATGATCGCAAATTCGACGCCGGACGGCAGATCCGAGATAGACCGAACGCTTCTGTACCCCTGCACCTCGTCGTATTTTGGATTGACGCCGTATACGTCTCCTTCGAAGCCGAAGCGGCGGAGCAACGAAAGCGGCTTTCCGCCGATGCGTTCGGGGTTGTCGGAGGCACCAACGACAACGACGCTCTTGAAATCGAGGAACCTTTTTGCCCGGTCGCGGAGGTCTTTTTTCGTGTACATTCGATCTTCCTGGAGG
>JAEWCJ010000380.1 GCA_023390695.1 Pseudomonadota bacterium
CGCGTTTTCTTCACGCGAACCGGGTGCCCACTTCGCTTGAAAACGCGCTAGCTGAAATTTTTCTGGAATGATGAGGTTGTCATGCTGATCGATTTGAGAAACCGTCATGCCGTCGTCACCGGCTCCACCGCGGGAATCGGTTTTGCCATCGCGAAAGGGCTAGCCGAATCCGGAGCCCATGTCGTCATCAACGGCCGCACGCCGGAGAAGGTCGAGGCGGCGAAAAAGAAACTCCTCGCGCAGGTGAAGGACGCGCAGATGACCGGTGTCGCCGCCGACCTCTCGAGTGCGCAGGGCGTCGCCGATTTCGTGAAGCAGGTGCCGGCGACCGACATCCTCGTGAACAATGTCGGCATTTTCGAACCGAAACCCTTCGAGGAGATCCCCGACGAAGACTGGCTGCGTTTCTTCGACGTGAACGTGATGAGCGGCGTGCGGCTTTCGCGCGCCTATCTGCCCGGCATGCGCCGGACCGATTGGGGGCGCATCATTTTCATCTCGTCGGAATCCGCGCTCAACATCCCGGTCGAGATGGTGCATTACGGCATGACGAAGACGGCGCAGCTCGCGATCTCGCGCGGGCTTGCCGAATCCGTCGCCGGCACCGGCATCACCGTGAATGCCGTGCTGCCCGGTCCGACCCGTTCGGACGGCGTCGCCGATTTCTTCGCCAAGATGGCGCAGGAGCAGGGCATGTCGCAGCCCGAGATGGAAAAGCAGTTCATCGCCCTGCATCGTCCGACATCTCTGATCAAGCGGCTTGCGACGGTCGAGGAGGTCGCCAACATGGTGGTCTATGCCTGCTCGCCGCAGGCCTCGGCGACCAACGGTGCGGCGTTGCGGGTGGACGGGGGCGTGGTGCGCTCGATCGCGTAGTGGCGCTGGATAGTTGACTCCGTCAAACAGTTGCTTGACACTGTCAAGCACTGTTTGCGGAGGCAGCGATGCGCGTTCCGGATGACGCCGAGTTCGAGCAGCGCGTCGGCGCCGTGCGGCGCTTCTCGCGTTTCTTCACCCGCAGGATCGGATTGCTGCAGGACGGGCTGCTCGATTCCCCGTTCTCGCTGACCCAGGCCCGGGTTCTCTACGAACTCGCGCAGCGGGGGAATTGCACGGCCAGCGAACTGGCGGCGGCGCTCGACCTCGATCACGGTTATCTCAGCCGCATCCTGCGCGGCTTCGACGAGCAGGGACTGGTGGCCCGCGAGCGCGCGAAAGCGGACGGCCGTCAGGTCGTGCTGTCGCTGACCACCAGGGGACGCAAGGCCTTTGCCTCGCTCGATCACCGCTCGCAGCGCGATATGGGGGTCTTGTTGCGCAGGCTTTCGGCGGCGGACCAGCGGCGTGTGGTGGCCGCCATGGACACCATCGAAGCCCTGGTGGAGGAGCGCTCCGCCGCGCCGCCCTACATTCTGCGTCCGCACCGGCCTGGCGATATCGGCTGGGTGATTGCGCGCCACGGCGCGCTTTATGCGGAAGAATATGGCTGGGACATTTCGTTCGAAGCCCTGGTCGCCGAGATCGCGGCGCACTTCATCACCTCGTTCGATCCGGCGCGGGAACGGTGCTGGATCGCGGAGATCGGTGGCGAACCGGTCGGCTCGGTCTTTCTGGTGCGGGATTCCGACAAGGTCGCGAAATTGCGGCTCTTGATCGTCGATCCGAAAGCGCGCGGGTTCGGCATCGGACGGCGGTTGGTGGAGGAATGCATCGCCTTTGCGCGCGCCAACGGCTACCGCTCCATAACGTTATGGACGCAGAGCATCCTCACGTCCGCGCGCAGCATCTACCAGTCCGCCGGCTTCCAACGCATCAGCGTCAAGCCGCACAAAGGCTGGGGCGTGCCGCTTGTCGGCGAGACATGGCGGCTCGACTTGTAGGTTTCCAAAACAGTCTTGCAGGCTTCCAAAAACGATCCTGGCGGCCCTCCCGGTTCGGGAGGGCCGCATTGGCGATCGCGTCAAGCTTGGCGTCCGTCAACCGATAAAGGTCTCTTCTCTGCGCTTTGCCGGTTCGGTGGGCGTCGTCTTGTGCTCGTGCTCATGCTCGTGTTCGGGATCCGCCGGCAATTGCAGCACGGTTGCCGTCTGTCCCTCGCGGAGCACCGTGACCAGCACGGTCTCTCCATTGGGGAATTCCAGCGCATCGTGATGCGAATTCGGCCGATCCATGTCGATCTGCCGGAAGCGGGCGACCTTCTCGCGAATGGTCGTGTATCCCACCCTCGGCAGGATCAGCCCCAAGCCGCGCTCGTAAGCGACATCCTGGTCGAACGCGATTTCGGTGCCGGGACGCAGGCATACGGCGACTTCAGGTTCGCCGACGGCTGCGAAACCGCCCGTTGTCGAGTTCATGAATTTTGTAGAGACCAGCCTGTCGCCGACTTTTGCCGGCCGTGAGGCCACATGATGCAGACTATAGTCGCACATTGAAGACATCCTTCTTCCTGCGAACAGCCGGAATGGTTGTCCTACTTGCATCTCGAACATATGCGGGAACGGCGGCGATGTTATGTCCCGGCAAGCGGTAAGCGCCGCGATCACCTAAACTTGAAGCTGCCGGGTGTTTTTTTCTCCGCACCGCGCCTTTCGGATTCTGCGATGCAGCCGGCCGCGCCGGCTTGACCGCGACATTGTCCGCAGCGCGCGGCGCAGCGGACCTGCAGACAACCTTGAAGGCTGTGCGATCGGATTGCTGCGCGTGGGTTGTGCCTTCACGAGACAAGACGGCACGAGACAAGGCGGAATGCGGAAGTTGTTTGTCTTGCGCCCGCCGCCGTTGTCTCAGGTCACACCGTCGCGCCTTTCGCCTTTGCCCGCCGCAGATGCTCGTCGAGCCGCGGCATGATCTCGACGAAATTGCAGGGGCGGTAGCGATAGTCGAGCTGGTGAATCAGAATTTCATCCCAGGCGTCTTTGCACGCGCCGGGTGAGCCGGGCAGGCAGAAGATATAGGTCGCGCCGGCGACGCCTGCGGTCGCGCGGGTCTGGATCGCCGAGGTGCCGATCTTCGCGTGACTGACCAGAAGGAACAGCGTTGAAAATCCCTCCATCCGTTTTTCGAACAGGGGTTCGAGCGCTTCCGGCGTCACGTCGCGGCCGGTGAAGCCGGTGCCGCCGGTGGAGATGATGACGTCGATGGTGGGATCGGCGATCCACTCTTTCACCTGCGCGCGGATCTTGTCCACGTCGTCGGTGACGATGGCGCGCGCCGCCACCGCATGTCCCGCCTTTTCGATGCGCTCGGCCAGCGTTGCGCCGGATTTGTCATCGGCGAATTCGCGCGTGTCGGAAACGGTGAGGACCGCGATCTTGAGCGGGATGAATTGTCGGGTTTCGTCGATGCCGGGCATGGTCTGCAATCTTCCTTGTTCAGCAGCAGCGGAGACCTCGGCTCGATCCGGATTCCGTGCTCGCCAATATGAAATCCGACGGGCCTCTCAAGGTGCGGGTCAGGCTTGTGCCGCCTGCCGGAAGCGAGACCGCCTCCGGCACAGCCCTGATACTGGGCAAGGTGCAGCTCAGCCCGCGTTCATAAGCGAAGCTACCGCGCTTGACGGAGCGTTGTCAGTAAAATGCCGACGTGTCCTAAAGCGAGCTTTGTGCAAATGTATTGCATGCTGAGACCCGCCCTTCCTTGAAGCCGATGGTGAACCAGCGCTGGCGCTGGGCGGCTGAGCCGTGCGTGAAGGAATCGGGCACGACGCGGCCCTGCGCCTTGCGCTGCAACGTATCGTCGCCGATCGCCGAAGCCGTGCTCAACGCCGCCTCGATATCGCCCGGCTCGATGAAGTTCACCTTGCGCTGCGCGTGATTGGCCCAGACGCCGCCGAAGCAATCCGCCTGCAATTCGACGCGCACCTGGATGT
>JAEWCJ010000383.1 GCA_023390695.1 Pseudomonadota bacterium
CAGCACGATGGCGCCGATCATCGCGACCAGCAGCACCGCCCCCGCGAGCTGGAAGAAATAGATGTACTTCGTATAGAGCACGAGGCCGATGGCCTCGGTGTTGCTGACGTCGGTCGGGATCGGCGCCGCGATCAGACGCGGGCTGCCGCCGCCGATCGAGGCGGCGCCGCCGCCGAGCAGGATCTCGGCCAGGAAGACGATGCCGACCAAGGCCCCGACCGGCTGATATTGCAGGAAGCCCTCGCGCATCTGCGGGAAATCGACGTCGAGGATCATCACGACGAACAGGAACAAAACCGCGACCGCGCCGACATAGACCACCACCAGGATCATGGCGAGGAATTCGGCGCCGAGCAGCAGGAACAGGCCGGCCGCATTCACGAAGGCGAGGATCAGGAACAGCACGGAATGCACCGCATTGCGCGAGGCAATCACCATCAGCGCCGAGGCGATGCAGACCGTGGCAAAGAGATAGAAGAACAAGGCGGGGATCATGGGCGGGGCTTACCGGTAAGGGGCGTCGAGCCGGATGTTCTGGGCGATTTCCCGCTCCCAGCGATCGCCGTTCGCGAGCAGACGTTCCTTGTCGTAATAGAGTTCTTCGCGGGTCTCGGTGGAGAATTCGAAATTCGGACCTTCGACGATGGCATCCACCGGGCAAGCTTCCTGGCAGAATCCGCAATAGATGCACTTCACCATGTCGATGTCGTAGCGCGTGGTGCGCCGCGTGCCGTCGTTGCGGCGCGGGCCGGCCTCGATGGTGATGGCCTGCGCCGGGCAGATCGCCTCGCACAGCTTGCAGGCGATGCAGCGTTCTTCGCCGTTCGGATAGCGGCGCAGCGCATGCTCGCCGCGGAAGCGCGGCGAGATCGGCCCCTTCTCGTGCGGGTAATTCAGCGTCGGCTTGGCCCGGAAGAAGTAGCGCATGGCGAGGAAGAACGCCTGCACGAATTCCGCAAGGAAGACCGATCGCGCTGCCTGATCCAATCGCATCGCAGACCTCATTTCGGCGCCAGACCGGCGAATTGCAGAACGCCCGCCACGATGACCACCGCCGCCAGCGAGATCGGCAGGAAGACCTTCCAGCCCAATCGCATCAACTGGTCGTAGCGGTAACGCGGCACGATCGCCTTCGCCATGGCGAACAGGAAGAACATGAACAGGCATTTCAGCGCGAACCAGATCACGCCGGGGATCCAGGTGAACGGCGCGAACGGTGCCGGCGGCAGCCAGCCGCCCAGGAACAGGATGGTTCCCATGGCGCACATCGTGGCGATGGCCACGTATTCGCCGAGCATGAACATCATGTAGGGCGTCGAGCCGTACTCGACCATGAAACCGGCGACCAGTTCCGATTCCGCCTCGACCAAATCGAAGGGCGGCCGGTTGGTTTCCGCAAGTGCCGAGATGAAGAAGATCACGAACATCGGCAACAGCGGCAGCCAGTACCAGTTGAACAGGCCCCAATTGCCGTTCTGCGCCTCGACGATCGCGCTCAGGTTGAGCGAGCCGGCGCAGAGCAGCACGGTGATGATCACGAAGCCGATGGAAACCTCGTACGACACCATCTGCGCCGCCGAGCGCAATGCGGCGAGGAACGGATATTTCGAGTTCGAGGCCCAGCCGCCCATGATGATGCCGTAGACGCTGAGCGAGGAGATCGCGAAGATGTAGAGGATGCCGACATTGATGTCGGCGATCACCCATCCCGGATGCACCGGGATCACCGCCCAGGCGGCGAGCGACAGCACGCAGGTGACGAACGGCGCCAGCAGGAAAACGCCCTTGTTGGCGCCCGCCGGGACCACCGGCTCCTTCAGCACGAATTTCAAGAGATCGGCAAAGGACTGGAACAGCCCCCAGGGACCGACGACGTTGGGACCGCGCCGGATCTGCACCGCCGCCCAGATCTTGCGGTCAGCATACAGGATGTAGGCGATGGCCACGAGCAGAACGACCATCAACAGGAGGCTTTGCGCCACCATGATGATCAAGGGCCAGAGATAGCTCCAGAAGAATTCAGCCATCACCCTACTCCGCCGCCGTCAGGCTGCGCCGGCCTTCCGCGAGGGCCGAACATTCGGCCATCACCGCGGAAGCGCGGGCGATCGGATTGGTCAGATAAAAGTCCTCGATCGCGCTCGTGAACGGCGCCTTGTCGGGCGCGCCGTCCAACTGCGCCATCCGGCGCACATCGGCGGGATCGCCCGGCTCGATCTGATCGACCCGCTGCAGATGCGGATGCGCCGCATACAAAGCCTGCCGCAATTGCGCGAGCGAGTCGTAACCCAGCTTGTGGCCGAGATGGTCGGACAAGGCGCGAATGATCGCCCAGTCCTCGCGCGCGTCGCCGGGCGGGAATGCAGCCCGTGCCGCCATCTGCACGCGGCCCTCGGTGTTGACGTAGATCCCGGACTTCTCCGGATAGGCCGCACCCGGCAGGATGACATCGGCGCGATGGGCGCCGGCGTCGCCGTGCGAGCCGATATAGACGACGAATGCTCCGGGGGCGACGTCGACCTCGTCGGCGCCGAGCAGAAACAGCACGTCGGTATTGCCGGTGTCGGCCATCTGCACGGCGGTCTGCGCATGTTCGCCCGGCACGAAGCCGATATCCAGCGCACCGACGCGCGAAGCCGCGTTGTGCAGCACCGAGAAGCCGTTCCAGTCCTCGTTCACGGCGCCGATCTTCAGCGCCGCGCGTGCGGCCAGCGCTGCAACACGCGGACCGTCATTGCGCGTCAGCGCGCCTGCACCGAGGATCAGCAGCGGGCGTTCGGCATCCTTGAGCAGTTCGAAATAGTCGCTCTTCCCCGCCGCGATTTCGGCCAGGCTTTCGGGGCCGGCGCCGAGATAGTGATAGGGATAGGTGAGATCGACGCGCTCGCCAATCAGACCGACGGGGAAATGCCCCATGCGCCAGCGCTTGCGGATGCGGGCGTTGAGCACCGCAGCCTCGAGGCGCGGATTGGAGCCGACGATCAGCGCGGCGTCCGCCTGCTCGATCCCGGGGATCGTCGCATTGAAGGTGTAGAGCGCACGGCCCCAGCGCGGGTCGATCATCGAGCCGCGCTGACGCGCGTCCAGATTCTTCGAACCGAGACGCATCATCAGGTCCTTCAGCGCGAACATTTCCTCGACCGCACACAGGTCGCCGGCGATGGCGCCGAGGCGGTCAGCCTTCGCGTCCTTCACCTTGATGGAAATCAGTGCGAAGGCCTCGTTCCACGTCGCCGGACGCAGCCGGCCCGCTTCGCGGATATACGGCGTGTCGAGACGCTGGGCGCGCAGGCCGTCCACGACATGACGCGTCTTGTCGGAAATCCATTCCTCATTCACGTCTTCGTTGGTGCGCGGCAGGATGCGCATCACTTCGCGGCCACGCGTGTCGATGCGGATGGCGGAGCCGACAGCGTCCATCACGTCGATGGATTCGGTCTTGTTCAGCTCCCACGGCCGCGCCGCAAAGGCGTAGGGCTTGGAGGTCAGCGCGCCGACCGGGCAAAGGTCGACGACATTGCCCTGCAATTCGGAGGTCAGCGCGCCTTCCAGATAGGTCGTGATCTCCATGTCCTCGCCGCGTCCGATGGCGCCGAGCTCCGGCACGCCGGCGACCTCGGTGACGAAGCGGACGCACCGCGTGCAGTGAATGCAGCGGTTCATCGAGGTCTTGACCAGGACGCCGATATACTTGTCCTCGACCGCGCGCTTGTTTTCCCAGTAGCGCGAGGTGTCGACGCCATAGGCCATGGCCTGGTCCTGCAGATCGCACTCGCCGCCCTGATCGCAGATCGGGCAATCGAGCGGATGGTTGATCAGCAGGAATTCCATCACGCCTTCGCGCGCCTTCTTCACCATCGGCGTGCGGGTGTTGACCACGGGCGGCTCGCCGTTCGGACCCGGACGGCAATCGCGCACGGCCCCGGCGCAGGACGCCACCGGCTTGGGCGAGCCGACAAGCTCGACCAGGCACATGCGGCAATTGCCGGCGATGGCCAGCCGCTCATGGAAACAGAACCGCGGGATCTCGGCGCCCGCCGCCTCGCCGGCCTGCAGCAGCGTGTATTCGGCGGGGACGTCGAGCTCGGTGCCGTCGACGATGATCTTTGTCATGACGTTACTCCGCCGCCACCGGCACGGGATCGGAATGCGGATTGGCCGCATATTCGTCGATCCGCCGCTCGATCTCGTGGCGGAAATGCCGGATCAGGCCCTGCACCGGCCACGCCGCCGCGTCGCCAAGCGCGCTGATGGTGTGGCCTTCGACCTGGGTGGTGACTTCCAGCAGAAGGTCGATCTCGCGCTTCTGCGCACGGCCCTCGGCCATGCGCGAGACCACGCGCCACATCCAGCCGGTGCCCTCGCGGCACGGCGTGCACTGCCCGCAGCTCTCGTGCTTGTAGAAATAGCTCAGGCGCGCAATGGCGCGCACGATGTCGGTCGACTTGTCCATCACGATCACGGCGGCGGTGCCGAGACCGGATTTCAGATTCCGCAGCGTGTCGAAATCCATATAGGCGTCGGCGATCTGATCGGCCGGCACCAGCGGCACCGAGGAGCCGCCCGGAATGACGGCGAGCAGATTGTCCCAGCCGCCGCGAATGCCGCCGCAATGCTTGTCGATCAGCTCGCGGAACGTGATGCCCATCGCCTCTTCGACGTTGCAGGGCCTGTTCACATGGCCGGAAATGCAGAACAGCTTGGTGCCGACATTGTTCGGGCGGCCGATGCCGGCGAACCAGGAGGCGCCGCGCCGCATGATATCGGGCGCGACCGCGATCGACTCGACGTTGTTCACCGTGGTCGGACAGCCATAGAGACCGACATTGGCCGGGAATGGCGGCTTCAGCCGCGGCATGCCCTTCTTGCCTTCCAGGCTTTCCAGCAGCGCGGTTTCCTCGCCGCAGATATAGGCGCCGGCGCCGTGGTGCACGTAAACGTCGAAGTCGTAGCCGTTGACGTTGTTCTTGCCGATCAGCTTCGCTTCATAGGCCTGGTCGATCGCCGCCTGCAGGCGCTCGCGCTCGCGGATGAACTCGCCGCGCACATAGATGTAAGCGGCAATCGCGCCCATGGCGAAACCGGCGATGAGGCAGCCTTCGACCAGCAGATGCGGATCGTTCCGCAGGATCTCGCGGTCCTTGCAGGTGCCGGGCTCGGACTCGTCGGCGTTGACGACGAGATAGTGCGGCCGCCCGTCATTGTTC
>JAEWCJ010000384.1 GCA_023390695.1 Pseudomonadota bacterium
TTCCTGCTCAGCGTGCCGAAAAAGGAAGTCGATCTGCGGCACAATGCCGACGGCATCGTGGTGCTGACCGGCGGCGCCTCGCGCATCGAGGACGCGGTCGAGTTGCTGGCGTCGGGCCGCGGCCAGCGGCTGCTCATTTCCGGCGTCAATCCGATGACCAGCGAGCACGAGATCGCCCGCCTCAAGCCCGGCTATGGCCGGATCTTCGCCTGCTGCGTCGACCTCGATCGCTCGGCGCTCAACACGCTCGGCAATGCCACCGAGACCAAGCGCTGGGTGCATGAGCGCGGCTTCAGGTCGCTGATCGTGGTGACCTCGAATTATCACATGCCGCGCGCCATGGCTGAACTGACCTATCAACTGCCGGACATCACGTTGATTCCGTTCCCGGTGGTGGGCGAGCAATTGCGGGCGAGCTGGTCGACCGGACCGACCATGCGGCTCCTCTTTTGGGAATATGTGAAGTATACCGTCGCTCTCGGCCGCATCTGGCTGCCGTTCGATATTGCCTGATCGTCCCGTCCGGAACCTTCCCGTGATCGCTTTCCGCTCCTTCCTGTTCAATCTCGCGTTCTATCTGGTGCTGTTCGTCTATCTCATCGCCGCGTTGCCGACGCTGCTGATGCCGCGCGGCGCCATGATCTGGATGGTGAAGAGCTGGAGCCACGTCAATTTCTGGATGCTGCGTGTCATCTGCAACATCCGCATGGAGATCGCGGGACGCAACAGGATTCCGCAGGGCGCCGCGCTGGTCGCTTCCAAGCATCAGTCGCTGTGGGAGACCTTCGCGCTGATGACGGTGTTCGAGGATCCCGCCTATGTGCTCAAGCGCGAGCTGATGTGGATTCCGTTTTTCGGCTGGAGCGCGCGCAAGGCGGAGATGATCCCCGTCGATCGCAGCGCCGGCTCGCAGGCGCTGACCCGGATGACCGAGATCGCCAAGCGCGAGGTCGCGCGCGGCCGTGAGATCATCATCTTCCCGGAGGGCACGCGGCGCGCGCCCGGCGCCGAACCGAAATACAAGTTCGGCGTTTCGCATCTCTATGCCGAGCTCGGCGTTCCCTGCCTTCCGGTGGCGCTCAATTCCGGCCTGTTCTGGCCGCGGCGTTCGTTCATGCGCTATCCCGGAACGATCCGCGTCGAGATCCTCGATCCGATCGCGCCGGGGCTCGACAAGCAGAGCTTCATGCGGCGCTTGCAGGACGATGTGGAGACAGCGACCGCGCGGCTGATCGCGGAAGGCCAGCGCGAATTGCAGGCGGCCGGCATCACCTGACCTACGCCGCCAGGCGCAGCACGGTTGCTGGCGCGCGCGTCAGATCGCGGATCTCGCCGGCATGTCCGCGTGGCCGTCATGTCCGGCCCGCAGCCGCTCGGCCAGCGCATGCAGTTCCGCGTCGCGGCATCCCATGGATTCCAGCGTCTGCACCGTCGACAGCACATAGTCGCGGTTGGCGCCGGATTTGCCGTGCCCTTGCCGGATATGGTGCAGGCGCTGGTCCAGCGTCAGCCGGCCGGCATATTGCGGGTGTCCGCGGTCGACGATGTAGGTGAGGGCCTGCACGCGCCGCTCCGGCTGCGTCGTCAGCCAGATCCCGCGCATGCTCTCGAGATAGACCGAGGTGACCTGCTCGCGCTCGCGCAGATAGCGGATGGTATCGATGCGGTCCCTCGCCGCGACGCGGAAGGCGACGCCGCGGCAGGCGCCGCCGCGATCAAGGCCGAGCACCAGGCCCGGATGTTCCGGCGTGCCGCGATGCACGAAGGAATAGACGCAGAGCGAACGGTGCAGGCCGGTCATGCGGGCGGGGTGTTTTTCCAAAAATGGAAAGTCCGGCCGCCACATCAGCGAGCCGTAGCCGAACACCCAGAGATCTTCGGAGATGTCCTCGATGAGCAGGTTCATGCCGCAAAAATAATGCGCAAAAAACATTCGGCTTCGGGTAACAGGAGGATATGTGCCATGCAACGGGGGCGGTGCCCGGTTGCTTGAAAGTGGTACGGAATTATTCATTGAAACGCCGCATTTGAGGTCCTCACAGCAGTTTGGCTGCAATCTGGCCTCCAGGATGCCTGCATGGATAGCTATCGGATGACTTACCCCGAACCGGTCCGCCGGCGGTCCTGGCCGCTGCTGGTACCGCTCCTCATTCTCGTGATCCTGGCGGGCGCCTGGTCTGCGTTCTGGTTCTATGCCGCCGACAAGGCGCAGGACACCATCGCCGATTGGCGCCAGCGCGAAGCCAAATCCGGCCGTCTCTATGGGTGCAGCAACGAAAGCATTGCCGGTTTCCCGTTCCGTATCGAGGTGCGCTGCTCCGATCCGCAGGCGGAATTCCGCGCCGTCCAGCCGCCGCTGGCGCTGCGCGCCGCCAATCTTCTGGTGGCGCTGCAGATCTATCAGCCCAACCTGCTCATCGCCGAACTCGGCGGTCCGCTGGCGGTGGCGGAATCCGGACAGCCCGCGACATTCACCGCGAACTGGTCGCTCGGCCATGCTTCGGTGCGCGGCACGCCGAGCAGTCCCGAACGCGTCTCGCTGGAATTCAAGGATCCCGTGCTGGACCGCAATGACGGGGCGGCGCCCGAACGCGCTTTCGCCGCCAAGCGCGCCGAATTGCACGGACGCCTTGCCTCCGGCACGGTGCGCGACAATCCGGTGATCGACATCGCGCTCAATCTCGCGGCGGCGGTCGCGCCGGCCCTGCATCCTCTGGCCGCGCAGCCCTTCGACGCCGACGTCGATACGCAGATCGTGGGTTTGCGCAATTTCGATCCGAAGCCGTGGCGTGAGCGCTTCCGCGAAATCCAGCAGGCGAATGGGCGCATCGAGGTTCGCGCTGCGCGTCTCCGGCAGGGTGAGGCGCTGGCCGTCGCCGCCGGCAATCTCGCCCTGACCGAGGCGGGACTGCTGAATGGCGAATTGCAGGTGACCGTCGCCGGCCTCGACAAGCTGCTGCCCGCGCTCGGCGCCGATCAGCTCGTGCAGCCGGGCAGTGCGGCAGGCAACCGTCTCGATTCCGCGCTCAATTCGCTCGACAAGATGATTCCCGGTCTCGGCGGCTTTGCCCGCCAGAAAGCCGGGATCGGCGTCGCGGTCGGCGCCGCTCTGCTCGGCCAGCCGGCGGAGCTCGAGGGCCGCAAGGCGGTGCGGCTGCCGCTGAAATTCGTCGATGGCGATATGCAGCTTGGCCCGATCAGGCTCGGGAAAGTGGCGCCGCTGTTTTAGATGAGGTTGTCAGGCCCCGCATCCGATCTCGGGTTTACCCGAGATCGAGTTGTTATCGTGCACAGGTCGGCTATAGCCGACTTGGGATGCGGAGCATTCAGTAATCACTGAAAGTGATTTGTTTACTGGATCGCCCGCTTT